>NZ_JAINEZ010000051.1:0-38213 GCF_019873065.1 Sphingobium sp. PNB | reverse complement strand
AAAGCCTGGTCCGAGCCGCCGACCATGAAGGTCAGCGTTCCGCCATTGGCTATCATCAGCCTCCATCCGCTCATCAATCAGCGGCCTTTCCAACTCCCCGGACGCTTGGCGACGAAGGCTTCCATGCCTTCCTTCTTGTCCTCGGTCGCGGTCAGGATCTGGAACAGGCGGCGCTCGGTCAGGATGCCCTGAGCCAGCCCGGTCTCGAAAGCCAGATTGACCATTTCCTTGTTCACCATCGCGGCCATGGGCGGCATCCCCGCTATGGTCGCGGCCGTCTTCAGCGCGTCCTCCAGCAGATCAGCCGCCGGAACGATCCGCGCGACCAGACCGGCGCTTTCCGCTTCTTCGGCGCCCATCATGCGGCCGGTCAGGCACATTTCCATCGCCTTCGCCTTGCCGACGGCGCGGGTCAGACGCTGCGATCCGCCCATGCCCGGGGCGACGCCCAGCTTTATTTCGGGCTGGCCGAATTTCGCGGTGTCGGCGGCCAGGATGAAATCCGCCATCATCGCCAGCTCGCATCCGCCGCCCAGCGCGAAGCCGGCGACCGCCGCAATCCATGGCTTGCGGGTGGCGACGACCTTGCTCTGCCAGCCGGAGAAGAAATCCTCCAGGAAGAAGTCCGCCGAATCCTTCTCCACCATTTCCTTGATGTCGGCGCCGGCGGCAAAGGCCTTCTCGCTGCCGGTCAGGACTAGGCAACGCTGCGACGGATCGGCATCATAGGCAGCAAAGACCTCGCCCAGATCCTTCAGCACCTGGCTGTTCAGCGCATTCAACGCCTGCGGGCGGTTGAGCGTGACCAGCGTCACCGCATCGCGCTGTTCCACCAGGATCGTTTCATATGCCATTGCCGTCTCCCTTCATTGACCCATTGCGATCCGCTCTATGCAGCGCGACGGCCCTTGGCCAGCCCCGGCAAGCCGCATCTTCGCAGCCGCTATCGGCACAGATGCATGAAGTCCCGGTCATAGCTGCGCAGATGCGCGCCGCCATCGATATAGAGCGTCTGGCCCGTCACCGCACTGGCGCCCGCCAGATACAGCACGGCTTCGGCAATCTGCTCCGCCTGCGGCAGACGCGCCAGCGGCATCATCGCGGACAGCCTTTCCATCTGGCCTTCGTCATAATCGGGCGTCGCGATGGTGAGTCCGGGGGCGACCGCATTGACCCTGATCTGCGGCGCCAGGGTGGAGGCGGACAGCCGCGTCAGCCCCGCCAGCGCCATCTTCGACAAGGTATAGGCCAATTGGTCGCCATGTGGATGGTCGATCCGCTGATCCAGTATATTGACGATGCACCGGTCGCCTGTGCCGGCCGGAATGGTGGCAAAGGACTTGGTGAGCAAGGTGGGCGCGGCGCAATTGACCGCATAATGGCGCATCAGGTCGTCGGCATTGACGCTGTCGAGCCGATCCTGGCCGAAGATCGCCGCGCTGTTGACCAGGACATCGGGCGGACGGCCGAAACGTTCCGCGACCAGCGCCACCAGTTCCTCCGCCCCTTCCGGATCGCTGAAATCGACGGTGAAGCCGTCCCATTCGGTCCCATTCTCCTCCAGCGTCAGCGCCAGATGGGAATCGAGCCGGGTATCGTGGCTGCCATGGATCGCCAGCGAATAACCTGCCCGCGCGAAGGCGGCGGCGATGATGCCGCCCAGCCGCCGATGGCCGCCCGTCACCAGCGCGAGCCGCTTTTGCGCCAGCGGCCGTGCGCCCGCCTGTTCGGCGCGCTTCCCAGTGCCCCCGAGGGGCCGATAGGCGGGAGCTTCCTCTTCGCTCACGATCCGATCAGCTTCAGCACTTCTTCACGGCTCTTCTCATCGTCGCGGAAGACGCCGAGCATGCGGCTGGTCTTCATGACGACATTGGGCGTGCGCACGCCACGGCCGGTCATGCAGCCATGGGTCGCCTCGACCACGACCGCGACGCCCTGGGGCTTCAGATGTTCCCAGATGCAGTTGGCGACTTCCGAAGTCAGCCGTTCCTGCACCTGAAGCCGGTGGGCGAAGGCGTGCAGCACACGCGCCAGCTTCGATATGCCGACGACATATTGGCCGGGCAGATAGGCGATGTGCGCGACGCCCACGATGGGCGCCATATGGTGCTCGCAGTGCGACTGGAACGGTATGTCCTTCAACAGCACGATGTCGTCATAGCCGCCGACTTCATGGAAGATGCGCGAAAGATGATAGGCCGGATCGTCGTCATAGCCGCGGCAATATTCCTTCCACGCCCGCGCCACGCGCTGGGGCGTTTCCACCAGCCCTTCCCGTTCCGGATCGTCGCCCGACCAGCGGATCAGCGTACGAATCGCGTCGGCCACGTCCGCCGGAACCGGAATCTTGATCGACTCGCCCGCAGTTTCGGCATCGGGATCATATTCCATGGACGGCACCACTCCTTTGTTGCTTCCGGGCATATGGCGACTGATTTACAGGAACGCCAGCCCCTTCGCCCTGCTGGACAGGACATGCTGGCGGTGGCACATGCAGGGGAAACCGGGTCAACCGGGGTCGCCTCAAATCATCACAGCGGAACCATGCGGACCGAACAGATCGCCGCCGTCCTCCTTGCAGCGGGCACATCCTCACGATTCGGGGAAGAAGACAAGCTGATGGCCGATTGGCGGGGCAAGCCCGTCGCGGTGCATGCGCTGGAAACCATCGCCTCCATGATCTTTGCGGAACTGGTTGCTGTGGTGCGTCCTGTCGGCCAGGCGCCGGTCCTGCATCGCCGGCTGGAGCGGCGCGGCTATTCGATCCTGGTCAACGATCGTCCGGAAGACGGCATATCGGGCAGCATCGTCCGCGCCGTGGAGCATGTCATGCCGATGCGGAAATGCCGCGGCATATTGATCTGCCTGGCCGACATGCCCGACGTGCCGCAGACGCATTACAACCGCATCTGCCTGGCGGCGGAGGACATCCGCTCCGTCGTCGCCAGCACCGACGGATTTTCCTCTTCGCCGCCCGCCTTCATCGGGCGGAAGCATTTCCCCGAACTGCTGGCGCTGCGGGGAGACCAGGGCGCGCGGGCGCTGCTCAGCCATGGCGTGCAGATCGAAACCATGGGCGCCAGCCTGCGCGACATCGACACGCCGGAGGATCTGGCCGAACGGCGGCCCGAATAGCGCATCAGCTCGACCGGGTGGGATCGGTCATGGGATCGCCCATCTCGCGCGGGTCGGCCGAGCGGCCCAGCGGCAGAGAACCCGTCTGCCGCTCCAGCATGCGATGCACGACCGGCGGATTGGGACCGCTGTGCAGCGCGTGGATGGCTTCGCTGTTCGCCATGTCGGCAACGGTCCGGCGGCTGTTGTGGCGGACATAGTCCAGCCAGGTCGACACATGATAGCGTTCCACCCACAATTCCGGATCGCCCAGATCGCGCAGCAGCGACCAGCCATGGGCGCCGTCGCGGCGACGGATGCGGCGGCGTTCGCTCATCGCCGCCAGGAATGGGACGACAGATCCGGCGGCTATGCGATATTCTATGGTGACGACCACCGGGCCGCTGCGGGGCTCGATCGGAACGGCGGTCTGCGGCTCACGCCACAGGTTCTGGAGGTCGAGATTCTCCTCGCCCGTCTGCGCCAGCGGACGCGCATAGCCGATCAGGGCCGAGGCGAACTGGACGGCTGCCGCGCCATAGAGGGCGGTGACGACGCCATGATCCTCCGCCATGGTGCCGAACAGCCATGCACCCCCGGCCATGCCGCCGAAGGCGACCATCTGATACAGGGCAACGGCCCGCGCCACGACCCAGCGAGGCGCCGACATCTGGACCGAAACGTTGAAGGTCGAGAGGGCGATCACCCAGCCCGCGCCCGCCATCAGCAGCCCCAGCAACGCAACGACCAGCCAGTCGCTGACCGCCATCAGCACCGTCCCGGCCGCAAGCGCCATGGCGGCCGAGCGCACGATGGTCTCGACCGAAAAGCGGCGGCGCAATTGCCCCGTCGACAGCGCCCCCAGCACCGCGCCGATGCCGAAGGCGCCGCTGAGCGCGCCGAATGTCAGCGCGCCGCCGCCCAGCAGGTCGCGCGCCACCAGCGGCATCATCGCTGAAACGGCGCTTGCCCCGATGCCGAATGCCGCGCTTCGGAGCAGCACGACCTGGATGTTGGGCGACATGGCGACGTAACGAACCCCAGCGCGCATCGCGAGGCCGATGCGTTCGCGCGGGAGGAGTTGAGGCGGCCGTTCGGGACGCCAGCGGGCAAGCACGGCGACCAGCCCCACATAGCTGATGGCGTTGACCAGAAAGGCCGTCGCCGCACCGGCGGCCGCGACGATGACGCCGCCCAGCGCCGGGCCGATGCTGCGCGCCATGTTGAAGCCCATGGAATTGAGCGAAACGGCATGGGGCAAGGCGGCGCGCGGCACCATGTCCCCGACCGAAGCCTGCCAGGCCGGTCCGTTGATCGCGGTGGCGCAGCCGACGAGGAAGGTGAAGCCCAGCAGGGCCCAGGGCGTCACCCAACCCATCCAGGCGAACAGCGCCAGCAGGGCGGAGACGATGAGCATGAACAGCTGGCAGATCAGCATGACCACCCGTCTGTCGCTATTGTCCGCCACCGCGCCTGCCCAGAGCGACAGCAGCATGATCGGCAGGGTCGTCGCCGCCGGAACCAGCGCGATCATCTGGGGCGAGGCGGAGAGCGAGGTCATCATCCACTGCGCGCCGACGGACTGGATCAGCCCGCCGAAGTTGGAGGCGAGGCTGGCCCACCAGATCGCGCGGAAGATCGGGATCGACAAGGGCGACGGCGCTTGGGAGGGGTCCGACTCTGACACGCTTTCCATGAAGCGGAATAAGGCGGGCGGGTCAAATCCGCGAATCATTAAAAGAATTGAAAAGGGTTGAAACGTCCGCCGGAGGACGAGGCGGGGGCCCTTTGGCGGGATGACGTTACGGTCGGGCGGGCTGACGATTGAGGCTTGCACTTTACGTAAACGTAAATACATTCGCAGCGAACATCCGGCGCCCAGCGGAGAGGAATGGAAAGCCATGGAAGCCTTTATCTACGATGCCGTCAGGACGCCCCGGGGCCGGGGCAAGGCCGACGGGTCGCTGCACGAAATCACCCCGATCCAGCTGGCGACGCAGATGCTGCAGGCGGTGCGGGACCGGACGGAGATCGACACCGCCGATGTTGATGACGTCATACTGGGCTGCGTCAGCCCGGTGGGCGAACAGGGCGCGGACATCGCCCGCGTGGCGGTGCTGAACGCCGATTACGCCCAGACCGTGCCGGGGGTGCAGATCAACCGTTTCTGCGCTTCGGGGCTGGAGGCCGTGAACATGGCCGCCGCCAAGGTCTATTCCGGCGAAGCGGGCCTTGCCATCGGCGGCGGCGTCGAGTCGATGAGCCGCGTGCCCATGGCTTCGGACGGCGGCGCATGGGCGATGGACCCGGCGGTCGCCTACAAGACCTATTTCGCGCCGCAGGGCATCGGCGCCGACGTGATCGCGACCAAGTTCGGGATCAGCCGCGACGATGTCGACGCCTATGCCGTCGAAAGCCAGCGGCGCGCCAAGGCCGCCTGGGACGAGAAGCGCTTCGCCAAATCCATCGTGCCGGTGAAGGACGTCATCGGATCGGTCGTCCTGGACCATGACGAGCATATGCGGCCCGACGCGACGATGCAGTCGCTCGCCAGCCTGAAGCCGAGCTTCGCCGCGCTGGGCGAGGAGATGCCGGGCTTCGACACCATTGCCCTGCTCCGCTATCCCGAACTGGAGAAGGTCAACCATGTCCACCATGCCGGCAACAGCAGCGGCATCGTCGACGGCGCCGCCGCGGTGCTGGTCGGCAACAGGGAGATGGGCGAGAAATATGGGTTGAAGCCCCGCGCCCGGATCAAGGCGATGGCGTCCATCGGGTCGGAACCGCTGATCATGCTGACAGGGCCTGAGTTCGTGGCGGGCAAGCTGCTGAACCGGGCGGGGATGAGCAAGTCCGACATCGACCTGTGGGAACTGAACGAGGCCTTTGCCAGCGTCGTCCTGCGCTACATGCAGGCGATGGACCTCGACCATGGGCAGATCAACGTCAATGGCGGCGCGATCGCCATGGGCCATCCGCTGGGCGCGACCGGGGCGATGGTGCTGGGCACGGCGCTGGACGAGCTGGAACGGACCGGCAAGGGCACCGCGCTCATCAACCTGTGCGTCGGCGCGGGCATGGGCACGGGCATCATCATCGAGCGCGTTTGAACAGTGGACCCGTTCGTCCTGAGTAGCCATTGAGCCCGTCGAAATGGCGTATCGAAGGATCAATGCTTCGATACGGGTCTTCGACAAGCTCAGCCCCTACTCAGCACGAACGGAGGTAGGAAAGGTTGCCCAAAATGCAGACCATCAATTTCGACATCGACGCCGACGGCATCGCCACGCTGACCATCGACGTGCCCGGCCAGTCGATGAACGTCATCGGCCCGGATTTCCTGGCCGATCTGGACGCGGCGATCACGCGCATTTCCTCCGAAGAGGCGATCAGGGGCGCGGTCATCGCGTCGGGCAAGGACAGCGGCTTCATGGCGGGCATGGACCTCAAATATTTCGGGTCGATGCTGGTCAGCGAGAATGGGAAACGCCCCTCCCCCGCCGCGATCTTCGGCAAGGTTTTCGTGCTGAACCAGTTGTTCCGGCGGCTGGAGACCTGCGGCAAGCCGGTCGCCTGCGCCATCGAGGGCACCTGCGTCGGCGGCGGGTTCGAACTGGCGCTGGCCTGCCATCGCCGGATCGTGGGCGACAGCCCGAAGACGCAGCTTGGCCTGCCCGAAATCCTGATCGGCCTGTTTCCCGGCGGCGGCGGGTCGCAGCGCCTGCCGCGCATCATGGGGGTGCAGGCGTCGCTGATGTATATGTTGCAGGGCAAGCTGTTCCGTCCCGCCGACGCGGCGATGATGAAGGTGGTCGATCAGGTCGTGCCGCAGGGCACGGCGGTCGAAGCCGCGCGCGAATGGGTGAAGGCCAATCCCAACGCCTCCGTGCAGCCATGGGACGTCAAGGGCTTCAAATTCCCCGGCGGCGCGGGCGGGTTCAATCCGGCCTTCGTCCAGACCATGGCGGGCGCCCTGCCGATGACGCTCAAGCAGGCCCAGCGCAACATGAACGCGCCGATCGCGCTGCTTTCGGCGGTCTATGAGGGGGCTTTCCTGCCCATCGACCGGGCGATCCGGGTCGAGAGCAAATATTTCGCCAAGGTCGCGGCCGACCCGCAGGCGGCGAACATGATCCGCAGCCTGTTCGTCAACAAGCAGGCGGCTGAGCGCGGGGCGCGGCGGCCCAAGGACCAGCCCAAGGCGCCGACGAAGAAGCTGGCCATGCTGGGCGCGGGCATGATGGGCGCAGGGATAGCCACCGTGGCCGCGCAGGCGGGGATCGAGGTCGTGCTGTTCGACCGCGATCAGGCCTATGCCGAAAAGGGCAAGGCGCATGTCGAGGAGGTGCTGAAGAAGCGGCTGGGCCGGGGCATGACGCCGGAGAAGATGGCGGAGACGCTGGCCCGCGTGACGCCGACGACGGATTATGCCGCGCTGGCCGGAGCGGACTTCGTGATCGAGGCGGTGTTCGAGGATGTCGCGATCAAGGCCGAAGTGACCAAGAAGGTCGAGGAGGTGCTGGGCGCGGATACGATCTTCGGGTCCAACACCTCCACTTTACCGATCACCAAGCTGGCGAAGGCGTGGAGCAAGCCGGAGAATTTCATCGGCATCCACTTCTTCTCGCCGGTCGAGAAGATGCCGTTGGTGGAGATCATCCTGGGCAAGGAAACCGGGCCGGCCGCCATCGCCAAGGCGCTGGATTTCGTGGCCCAGATCAGGAAGACGCCGATCGTCGTCAATGACTCGCGCGGCTTCTATACCTCGCGCTGCTTCGGCACCTATGTGCAGGAGGGCGTCGAGATGGTGGCGGAGGGGATCAATCCCGCGCTGATCGAAAATGCCGGGCGGCAACTGGGCATGCCGGTGGGGCCGCTGGCGGTGGGCGACGAGGTTTCCATCGAGCTGGGCCACAAGATCGTCGTCGCCGCGCAGAAGGAGCTGGGCGACGCCTATGTCGCGCAGCCGTCCGACGCGGTGATGGCGCGGATGGTCGAACTGGGGCGGCTGGGGCGGAAAAGCGCCAAGGGCTGGTACGACTATCCGGAGGGCGGGAAAAAGCATCTCTGGGCGGGACTGGAGGAGATGTTCCCGCGCGCCGCCGTGCAACCCGATGTCGAGGAAGTGAAGGAGCGGCTGCTCTACCGCCAGTTGATCGAATGCGCGCGCTGCTTCGAGGAAGGCGTGCTGGAGACGCCGGAGGATGGCGACATCGGGGCGATCTTCGGCTGGGGCTTCGCGCCCTATACAGGGGGACCGTTCAGCCATATGGACACGGTCGGCATCGGCCATGTCGTCGCGGTGCTGGAGCGGCTGGCGGCGACGCATGGCGATCGCTTCGCGCCCACGGTCCAGTTGCAGGACATGGCGGCAAGCGGCGCGACTTTCTATCGCCCCGTTTCGTCCCGCGCCGCGGCATGAATGGGGTGGGAATCGTCACGAAGCTGATCTAGTCCTGACAGGCAAAGGGCTGTAACCTTCTCATTCGTCATGCTGGACTTGTTTCAGCATCCGTTTCGCCCTCGGCAAGACCTGAGTCCGGAGGCGCGATGGATGCTGAAACAGGTTCAGCATGACGGGGGAGAATGGCGGCGGCCCTGATCTATCGGGAGACCTTCATCTTATGAGCGAAAAGCCGACGGTTCTGGTCACGGGCGGGGCCGGCTATATTGGCAGCCATGCCGTATTGGCGTTGCGCGACGCGGGCTATGGCGTCGTGGTGATCGACAATCTGGTGACGGGGTTCCGTTGGGCGGTGCCGGACGATGTGGCTTTCGTCGAGGGCGATATTTCCGATCAGCCGCTGGTGCAGAAGGCCCTGCGCGATCATGGCGTGAAGGCGGTGATGCACTTTGCCGGATCGGTGGTGGTGCCGGAATCGGTCGAAAATCCGCTCAAATATTATCATAACAACAGCGCCAAGACCCGCGACCTGATCGAGAGCGTCGTGACCGTCGGCGTGCCGCATTTCATCTTCTCCTCGACGGCGGCGACCTACGGCATTCCGGAAGAAAGCCCGGTCAGGGAGACCACGCCGCAGCGGCCGATCAATCCCTATGGCATGTCGAAGCTGATGACCGAATATATGCTGCGCGACGTCAGCGCGGCGCATGCGATGAACTTCTGCGCGCTGCGCTATTTCAACGTGGCGGGCGCCGATCCTGCCGGGCGGACGGGGCAGTCGACGGCGGGGGCGACGCATCTGATCAAGGTCGCGGTCGAGGCGGCTTTGGGCAAGCGGAGCCATGTTTCGGTGTTCGGGACCGATTTCGACACGCCGGACGGGACCGGGGTGCGCGACTATATCCATGTCACCGATCTGGCGGCGGCGCATGTGCTGGCGCTGGAGGCGCTGATGGCCAGGCCGGAGCAGAATTATCTGCTCAACTGCGGCTATGGCCGGGGCTTTTCCGTGCTGGAGGTGCTGGATGCGGTCGACCGGGTGACGAACCTGAAGATCGACCGGCGGATGGAGGGGCGGCGCGCGGGCGATCCGGATGCGCTCATTTCCGACAATCGGGCGATCATGGGGGAATTTCCCTGGACGCCGCAATATGCCGATCTGGATCAGATCGTCACCCATGCCCTCGCCTGGGAGCGCAAGCTGACCGAGATACAGCAAAAGGGGAATGGAGGGGAATGAGCGCGGAGTCGGTCCGGGCCTTCTTCTCCGCCCATGCGCCAGATGTCGCCATCATCGACCAGGGGGTGAGCACCGCCACGGTCAATGAGGCGGCGGAGGCCCTGGGCGTGGTTCCGGCGCGGATCGCCAAGACGCTGTCGTTGCGGGTCGGGGATGAGGTCGCGCTGGTGGTGGCGCGGGGCGATGCGCGGCTGAATAACGGGAAGGCGAAGGCGGCGCTGGGCGCCAGGCCGCGCATGCTGGGGCTGGAGGAGGTGGAGGGGCTGACCGGGCATCCGGCGGGGGGCGTATGTCCCTTTGGGCTGACCTCTCCCCTGCCCGTTTATTGCGATATTTCGCTGCGGGATTTCGAGACGGTGTTCCCGGCGGCGGGATCGCGGACGACTTCGGTGGAGTTGACGCCGGAGCGGCTGGCCGAGCTGACCGCCGCGCGATGGATCGACATCTGCACGATCCCTGAAGACAATCTGGCCGAAGAGAATTGAACGACATGCCTACCGAACATCTTTTCGTCGATGGCGCGCTGGCGGCGGCGGACATGGCGCGGCGGATCGCCGCGATCCTGGGGGATGCCATCGCGGCGCGGGGGGTGGCGACGATCGCGCTGTCGGGCGGGCGGTCGCCACGGCCCGTGCTGGAGGCTTTGTCGGGGATGGCGCTCGACTGGGGCAAGGTGATCGTGACGCTGGTCGACGAGCGCTGGGTGGCGCCGGACCACGCGGACAGCAATGAGCGGCTGGTGCGCGGGACTTTGTTGCAGGGGAAGGCCGGGGCGGCGCGGTTCGTGCCGATGAAGAATGAGGCGGCGGACGCCTATGCCGGGCAGGCCGAGTGCGAGGCGGCGTTCGCGGCCCTGCCCTGGCCGCTCGACATCGTGCTGCTGGGGATGGGGGAGGATGGGCATACCGCTTCGCTGTTTCCGGGGGCGAAGGAACTGGCGGAGGGGCTTTCCACCCACGCCCTGACGATCGCGGTCACGCCGCCCGCTGCGCCGCATCAGCGCATGTCGATGAGCGCCCGGGCGATCCTTGCGAGCCGGCATATCTTCCTGCAGATCGGCGGGGCGGCGAAGAAGGCGGTCTATGACCGGGCCTTGGCGGGGGGGCCGGTGGAGGAACTGCCTGTCCGGGTGGCGCTATGCCAGCATGCGGTTTCGGTGGAGGTTTGGATTTCGGAATAGGTTCAGTCGCGCGGCTTGTGCCTGGAGATGAGATAGCGCCAGACGCCGACGAGATTGATCAGGAGCAGCGCGATATTCTGGAAGCCTATGCCTTCGCTGTCTTCCGACAGGAAACCCCAGCCGATCAGGGCGATGGAGGATGTCACGAAGAGGACGAAAGCCCAGCCCGTGATGCGGCGGCCGAGATTGAGGGAGACGATGAAAGCGGCGATGGTGGCGGCGCCTGCGCCATAATATTGCAGCGCGTCGAGCATGGTTTCGTTCATCCATCGCCAACGCGGCAATTGTGACAAGGTTGCGGCGCGGGTAAGAGGCGACGCATGGTTGCCAATATCGATCCTTTTCACGCCATCGCCATCAGCCGGGAAGCCCACAGGCTGGAGGCTGAGGGGCGATCCATCCTGCATATGGAGTTCGGGCAACCGTCCACGGGGGCGCCCTCTGCTGCGATTATGGAAGCGCATGCCGTGCTGGACCGCGACCCCATGGGCTATTGGGAAAGTGCGGCGCTGAAGGAGCGGATCGCGCTCCATTATCGGGAGCGCTATGGCGTGGCCGTGGAAGCGGAGCAGATATTGCTCACCTGCGGCGCTTCGCCGGGGCTGGTGCTGGCGCTGACCAGCCTGTTCGCGCCGGGTGCGCGGGTGGCGACGGCGCGGCCGGGCTATGTCGCCTATCGCAATACGTTGAAGGCGCTCTATCTGGAGCCGCTGGAGGTCGATTGCGGGCCGGCGGAGCGTTACCAGATCGGCGCGGCGGCGCTGAAGGCCCTGGAACCCGCGCCGGATGGGGCGATCATCGCCAGCCCGGCCAATCCCACAGGGACCATCATTCCCGCCGAGGAGATGGCGCGCATCGCGGAGGTTTGCCGGGTGCGGGGCATTCGCATCGTCTCCGACGAGATTTACCACGGGCTCAGCTATGGCGAACCGGCGCGGTCGATGCTGGAATTCGCGCCGGACGCCATCGTCGTGAACAGCTTCTCCAAATATTTTTCCATGGCCGGGTGGCGGCTGGGCTGGGTGGTGTTTCCGCCCGGCCTGATCGACGCGGCGCGGGCGCGGATGGGCAATCTGTTCCTGACGCCGCCTTCCCTGGCGCAGCATGCGGGGTTGAAGGCGTTCGACTGCATCGATGAGCTGGAGGGGCATGTCGCGACCTATCGGCGCAACCGGGAGTTGCTGCTGGCCGCCCTGCCCGCGCTGGGGTTGAAGGAGATCGCGCCGCCGGACGGGGCCTTCTACATCTATGCGGATGTGGGGCATCTGACCAATGACAGCCTGTCCTTCTGCCAGAGGCTGCTCCGCGAAACGGGTGTGGCGACGGCGCCGGGGATCGATTTCGATCCGGTGGACGGGCACCGGCATATCCGCTTCAGTTTCGCGGTTTCCACCGATCGGGTGGAGGACGCCATCGCCCGGATGATCCCCTGGTTCAACGCGCAGGGCGGCGGGGCAAGGGATTGATCCATTCCGGCTGGATCGGCAAATTCCTCTGGTATCTTAAATATTTGCGGTTAATCGCTGGGGTGCGACCCGAAGCTTTTACCCTGTAAAAGCTCGCCTGCCCGGCAGCCATGCTGCCGGGCTTTTTAGTGCATGGCCATGTCTGGAAAGAGGGCATCGAACCAGGCAGGGTTCGCAAGGGCGAACCGAACGGCCGCCCGAGCTTATGCGAGGATAGCGAAGGCCGCGGATGCGGCCGCCCGGCGCTTGAGGCAAAATAAGCTTGAGGCAAAATAAGATGGTGCGGGCGGTCGGAATCGAACCGACACTCCTTTCGGAACCGGATTTTGAGTCCGGCGCGTCTACCAGTTTCACCACGCCCGCATGCCCTTCAGCCGCGTTCCGGATGGAGGATGATTCCATCTTCCGCCAAAAACGCCAGGGTGGAGCGCCAATGGCAAAATCGGCGGCCAGCGTCCAGCCAAAAATCGACGCTTTCATCCTCTCGCGGTTGCGGGATGGGCCCCACAGGGATAGCCTGCTTGCGTAACGAGTGCCGCTGGGTATAAGGGCGGCTTCGTGCAGACCTGATAACACTAACGGAAAAGGGACAACCTTTGACCGAACCGTCTGCCACGTTCCTGTTGTTCGGCGCCACCGGCGACCTGGCGCACAGGATGATCTTTCCCTCGCTCTACAATCTGCTGGCCGATGGCCTGCTGCCGGAGGATTTCCTGATCATCGCGTCAGGGCGTTCCGAATTCACCGACGAGCAGTTTCGCGCCGACATCGACAAGGCGCTGCGGAAATTCCTGGCCGCAGACCGTTATGACGCGGACATCGCGGAGCGGCTGCGCGACATCATCGTCTACCAGCCGGTGGAGGCAGGCAACGCCGCCCAGTTCAGGGCGCTGGCGGAACGGCTGGACGGGCGACTCGACAAGGGCGTGTCCGTCTATCTCTCCACGCCCCCTTCCCTCTTCGCGCCGACCGCGCAGGGGCTGGCCGAGGCGGGGCTGATCACGCCGAAGACACGAATCGCGATGGAAAAGCCGATCGGCAAGGATCTGGCCTCTTCCAAAGAGGTCAATGACGGCATCGGCGCGCTGTTCGCGGAGGACCAGATTTTCCGCGTCGACCATTATCTGGGCAAGGAAACGGTCCAGAACCTGCTCGCCCTGCGCTTCGGCAATGTGATGTTCGAACCGCTGTGGAACGCCACCGCCATCGATCATGTGCAGATCACCGTGGCCGAGACGGTGGGCCTGGAAGGCCGGGTTTCCTATTATGACGGCGTCGGCGCGCTGCGCGACATGGTGCAGAACCACGTCCTCCAGATCCTGTCGATCATCGCCATGGAGCCGCCCGCGCGGATGGACCCGACCGCCGTGCGCGACGAGAAGGTGAAGGCGCTCCGTTCGCTGCGCCCGATGACGGCCGAGACGGTGAAGACGCACAGCGTGCGCGGGCAATATACGCCCGGCGCGGTCGGTGGGCAGATCGTCACCGGCTATGCCGACGAACTGGGCAGGCCGTCCGACACCGAGACCTTCGTGGCGCTGAAGGCCCATATCGACAACTGGCGCTGGCAGGGCGTGCCCTTCTACCTGCGCACCGGCAAGCGCATGCCGACGCGCCAGTCGGAAATCCTGATCCAGTTCAAGCCGGTGCGCCATTCGATCTTCGGGCGCAATGGCGGGTCGGGTCTGGAGCCGAATACGCTCATCATCCGGTTGCAGCCGGAGGAATATATCCGCCTGCTCATCATGAGCAAAAGGCCGGGGCTGGAGCGCGAGGTGCATCTGGAGGAGGTGACGCTGGACGTGTCGCTGACCGCCGCCTTCGCCGGGCAGCGCCGCCGGATCGCCTATGAACGGCTGATCCTGGACCTGCTGGCGGGCGACGCCACCCTGTTCGTGCGCCGGGACGAGGTCGAGGCGCAATGGACCTGGATCGATTCGATCATCGACGGGTGGAAGGAGGCCGGGGTGAAGCCATCCTCCTATTCTTCCGGGAACTGGGGGCCGTCCTCAGCCATTGCCCTTATCGAACGAGACGGAGCGAGCTGGAATGACTGACCTTCATCCGGTGATCGAAAAGGTCACCGAACGCATCGTGAAGCGCAGCGCGGCTTCGCGCCTGAAATATCTGAGCCTGATCGAGCGCGGGCGGGACGCGGGCACCAACCGCGCCCAGCTTTCATGCGGGAATCTGGCCCATGGCTTTGCCGCGAGCGGCGAAGACAAGGCTGTCATCCGCACCGGCGCGGCGATGAATTTCGGCATCGTCACCGCCTATAACGACATGCTGTCGGCGCATCAGCCCTATGGCCGCTATCCCGAGCAGATCAAGCTGGCGGCGCGGGAGGTGGGCTGCACCGCGCAGGTCGCGGGCGGCATTCCGGCGATGTGCGACGGCGTGACACAGGGGCAGGCGGGCATGGACCTGTCGCTCTTTTCCCGCGACACCATCGCGCTGGGCACCGCCATCGCCCTGTCCCACGCCATGTTCGAGGGCGCGCTGCTGCTGGGCATCTGCGACAAGATCGTGCCGGGGCTGCTGATCGGGGCGCTGCGTTTCGGGCATCTGCCGACCATATTGATCCCCGCCGGGCCGATGCCGTCCGGCCTCGCCAACAAGGAGAAGGTGCGCATCCGCCAGCTCTATGCCGAAGGCAAGGTCGGCCGGGAGGAACTGCTGGAGTCCGAAAGCGCCAGCTATCACGGCGCAGGGACCTGCACCTTCTATGGCACGGCCAATTCGAACCAGATGATGATGGAGATGATGGGGCTCCACATGCCCGCCGCCTCCTTCGTGCATCCGGGCACAAAGCTTCGGCAGGAACTGACGCGGGCGGCGGTGCATCAATTGTCGCGCATCGGCTGGGACAGGGACGAACAACCCAATGACGATTATCGGCCGCTGGGGCATTGCGTGGATGAAAAGGCGATCGTCAACGCCATCATCGGCCTGATGGCGACCGGCGGATCGACCAATCATGCGATCCACCTGCCGGCCATCGCCCGGGCGGCGGGGATCGTCGTCGACTGGACCGATTTCGCGGAAATTTCCGATGTCGTGCCGCTGCTGGCGCGGGTCTATCCCAATGGATCGGGCGATGTGAACAATTTCCATGCGGCGGGCGGCATCAGCTATGTGATCCGCGAACTGCTCGGCAACGGGCTGCTGCATGGCGACATCCTCACCGTCGCGCGGCAGGGACTGGCCGATTATGGCAAGGAACCGGTGCTGGAGAATGACGCGCTGGTCTGGAAGGATGTGCCCGAATCGCGGGACCTGTCGATCCTCCGGCCGGTGTCCGACGCCTTCAATCCCGACGGCGGGATGCGATTGCTGGCCGGCAATCTTGGCCGCTGCGTCATGAAGGTGAGCGCGGTCGACCGGGAGCGCTGGACCATCGAAGCGCCCGCGGCGGTCTTCCACGATCAGGACGATGTGCTGCGCGCCTTCAAGGCCGGCGAACTGGAACGCGATGTCGTGGTCGTGGTGCGGTTCCAGGGACCAAGGGCGAACGGCATGCCCGAACTGCACAAGCTGACCCCGGCGCTGGGCGTGTTGCAGGATCGCGGCTTCCGCGTCGCGCTGGTGACGGACGGGCGCATGTCCGGCGCATCGGGCAAGGTGCCCGCGGCGATCCACCTGTCGCCGGAAGCGTTGGGCGGCGGCCCCATCGCCAAGCTGCGCGACGGCGACATGGTGCGGGTCTGCGCGGAGACGGGCCTGATCGAGGCGCTGGTCGACGCGGCGGAATGGGACGGCCGCGACACGCCCGCGCCGCCCCCCGCCCCCTATGATACGGGCCGCGAGCTGTTCGCGCTGTTCCGCCATCATAGCGATCTGGCGGAAAGCGGCGCATCGCCCATTCTGGCGGCCATGGAAACCGAAGTTTAGAACCGAAACATTCCCGTCCGCCCGAGATTTTCGGAGGAGCGCTTTTCCTGAGGAAGAGTGAAGGACTTCGACAGGCTCGGCCCGGACGGGAGGAGAGTAGCATGACCGAGATCATCGCAGCCGACATTGGCGGCACAAACGCCCGCTTCGCCCGCGCCAGACTGAATGCGCGCAATGTGCCCACGCTGGGCAAGGTGCGCAAATATAAGGTGGCCGATTATCCGACCCTCCAGGCCTGCTGGGCAGCCTTCGTCAAGGATGAGGGCGGCCATCTGCCCACATCCGCCTCCATCGCCTTTGCCACCGCGATCGGGCGCGAAGTCATCAAGCTCACCAACAGCGCATGGGTCATCCGGCCCGATACGCTGGACGAGGAACTGGGCCTCAGGCATCTGCGGCTGGTCAATGATTTCGAGGCGGTCGCCCATGCCGTGGCGCGCCTGCCGAAGGAGAATCTGCCGCTGCTGTTCGGGGAGGACAGGCCCTTTCCGCGCGACGGCGGGGTGACGATCCTTGGCCCGGGCACCGGGCTGGGCGTGGCGATGATCGCCTTCGACGACGGCGAGCCGCATGTGATCGCGACGGAGGGGGGGCATCTGGACTTCGCGCCGCTGGACCCGCTGGAAGAGAAGATCCTCGCCTATCTGCGCGACAAATTCCTGCGCGTGTCGACCGAGCGCATCGTGTCGGGACCGGGGCTCAACAACATCTACAAGGCGATGGCGACCATCGGCCATGATCGGGTCGTGCTGATGGAGGATGCCGAGCTTTGGCAGGCCGCCATCGACGGGACCGACGAATTTGCGCGCAGGGCGCTGGCGCGGTTCTGCATGTCCTACGGCTCGGTCGCGGGCGACCTGGCGCTGGCGCAGGGACCGCATACGGTGGTGCTGGCGGGCGGCCTGACCCAGCGGATGAAGGACATATTGCCGCAATGCGGTTTCCACCAGCGCTTCACCGCCAAGGGACGGTTCGAAAGCCTGATGAAGTCGGTGCCGATCCGGCTCGCCCTGCATGACGAAATCGGGCTGTACGGCGCCGCCGCGGCCTTTCGGGAGAAGAAATGATGGCGTTGAGCGTTGAACAGGTGATGGAACTGGCCCCGGTGATCCCGGTGCTGGTGGTGGACCGGGTCGAGGATGCGCTGCCGATCGCGCGGGCGCTGGTGAAGGGCGGGCTTCCTGCATTGGAAGTGACGCTGCGGACGCCGGCGGCGCTGGACGTGATCAGGGAGATGGCGAAGGTCGAGGGCGCCGTCGTCGGAGCGGGCACGGTGCTGAACCCGGCGCAACTGGACGCCGCGATGGAGGCGGGGGCGCGCTTCATCGTCAGCCCCGGCCTGACCGAGCCGCTGGGCAGGGCCGCGATCGCCGCGGGCATTCCCTTCCTGCCGGGCACGGCGACGGCGGGCGACATCATGCGCGGGCTGGACATGGGGCTGTCGCACTTCAAATTCTTCCCGGCGGAGACTTCGGGCGGGCTGCCCGCGCTGAAGGCCCTGGCCGCGCCGCTGCACATGGCGCGCTTCTGCCCGACCGGCGGGATCACGGCGGAAAGCGCGCCCAGATGGCTGGCGGAACCCGTCGTCAAATGCGTCGGCGGAAGCTGGGTCGTGCCCAAGGGGCCGGTCGATCCGGCGAAGATAGAGGCGCTTGCACGGGAAGCCGCCGCGCTGCCACGCTGAACTTGCCTCCCGGCGCGGCTCATCCTAGATGCGAAGCATGAATCCGCGTCGGCTGCTTCCTTCCCTGGCCCTGTTCCTGTCCGGTTGCGCCAGCACCTTTCAGGGCTATCCGTCCCTCGCCAAGCGGGCGATCGAGGACGCCCCCATGGCGGAGGCGGCGCCTGCGCCCTCCCCCGTCGCGCCCGAACCGGAGCTGGTCCAGAATGTCGACCGGCTGACGGCGCAGGCTCAGGCGGGCGGCACGGCATTCGACAAGGCCTGGCCGGCGGCGGACAGGGCGACGCGGGCAGCATCCGGCGCGGCGGTCTCCAGCGAGGCCTGGGTGGCGGCGCAGACGGCGCTCAGCGCATTGGAATCGGCGCGCAACGACAGCGTATCGGCGCTTGCGAGCCTGGACGTGCTCTTTGTCGAGCGCAGCAACGCGGCGGCCGAGGGGAAGGCCAGCGGCGGGATCGAGGCGATCGATGCGGCGCGGGCTTCCGCGCTGGCGATTGTCGATGGGCAGAACGACCGGCTGGACGTGCTCAAGGGGCGTCTGGCGCAGCCCTGATCCACCCGCAGCCCTGCTGATTCAATCGGGCGAAAGCGCCGCCTTCACCGCGCCCTTGTGCGCCTTTCCATTATGGACATAATGGTCGACGCCCTCCCGCATGTCGATCAGTACTTCGTCCGACAGGTCACGCATATATTTGGCGGGGCGGCCGGCCCAAAGCTGCCTGTGAGGCACCGTCTTCCCCGGAGAAAGCAGGGCCCCGGCCGCGAGCATGGCGTCGCTTTCCACCGTCCCGCCGCTCATGACGATGGCGCCCAGACCCACGAAGGCGCGGTCCTTCAATATGCAGCCATGAACCATCGCCAGATGCCCGATCAGCACGTCTTCCCCGATGATCGTGGGCCAGCCTTCGGACGGGCGGCCGTCGATATGGTCGCCGGGGCTGTCGCAATGCACGATCGAGCCGTCCTGGATATTGGTGCGGGCGCCGATATGGATGAAATTCACATCCGCCCGGATCACGCAATTATACCAGATGCTGACGTCGGGGCCGATCTCCACATCCCCGATGATGCGGCATCCCGGCGCGATGAAGGCGCTGGGGTGGATCTTCGGCGTCTTGCCGTTGAAGGGGATGATGGAGACTTCGGGATGATCGGTCATGTTCAGGCTCCCAGCAGCCGCGCCGCATGGAGCGCATGATAGGTGAGGACGCCCGAGCAGCCTGCCCGCTTGAACGCCAGCAGCGTTTCCAGCACCAGCGCGTCGCGGTCCCCCGCTCCCGCGGCGGCGGCGGCCTCCAGCATCGCATATTCGCCCGACACCTGATAGGCGAAGACGGGCACTTCGAACCGGTCTTTCACCCGGGCGATGATGTCGAGATAGGGCAGGCCCGGCTTCACCATCACGCTGTCGGCGCCTTCGGCAATGTCCAGCGCGACTTCGCGCAGCGCTTCCTCGCTGTTGGCGGGGTCCATCTGATAGGTCTTCTTGTTGCCCTTCAGCAGCCCGCTCGATCCGACCGCATCGCGGAACGGGCCGTAGAAGGCGCTCGCATATTTGGCGGCATAGGCCATGATCTGCACATTGGCATGGCCTTCCTGCTCCAGCGCCTCGCGGATCGCGCCGACGCGGCCATCCATCATGTCGCTGGGGGCGATGATGTCCGCGCCCGCCGCCGCCTGGTTCAGGGACTGGCCGATCAGCACGTCGATGGTCGCGTCGTTGACGACATAGCCCGCCTCGTCCAGCAGGCCGTCCTGGCCGTGCGCCGTATAGGGATCGAGCGCCACGTCGGTCAGGATGCCGATGTCGGGCACCGCATCCTTGATGGCGCGGATGGCGCGGCACATCAGGTTATCGGGATTGAGCGCCTCCGCCCCGTCATCGCTGCGGCGGTCGGCCTGCGTATTGGGGAAAAGCGCGAGGCAGGGAATGCCCGCCGCCTGCGCTTCCCTCGCACGCTCCACCATCAGGTCCACCGACCAGCGCGACACGCCGGGAAGGGAGCCGATCGGTTCCTCCACTTGCCTGCCCTCCGTGACGAACAGCGGCCAGATGAAGTCGCTGGGCGTGAGGCGGGTTTCGGCGTGCAACGCCCGGCTCCAGGCCGAGGCGCGGGTGCGGCGCAGACGAAGCGCCGGATAGGAGGCATGGGTCATGGCCGGGGGTTTAGGCCCCTGCCCTCGCCGGATCAAGCAGGAGGGACGCTATTTGGCGAAGCGGCGGAAGAAGCTGTCCTCGTTCCAGGCCGGGCGCTGCGGCGCATTGGCGACGCGCAGCGTGACGGCGGCGACATAGTCGTTGAGCTTCACCGATTCGGCCGGCATCACCGGCTGGTTCGCGTCGTCCCTGGGCGAATGGTAGATATTGGCGCGCCAGGCCCTTTCGACGGTCGCCTCCGGCGTGCCCGCCTTGAAGCCATATTTGAAGAACAGCGCGGGGATGCCCGCCCGGATGAAGCTGTACTGGTCCGACCGGATGAAGACGTTGCGGTCCGGGAAGGGATCGGGCGTGATCGGCAGGTTCATCGCCGCGCTTACCGCTTCGGCGTCCTTGCCAAGACTGCTCTGGTCATAGCCGATCGGCGTCACGCTGGTCAGCGGGAAGATCGGCAGGGCCATGTCGAAATTGAGGTCGGCCACCATCGTCCTTTGCGGCACGGTCGGACGGCGCGCGAAATAGCTGGACCCGAGCAGCCCCTTCTCCTCCGCCGTGACGATGGCGAAGAGGATCGACCGCCGGGGCTTCACTGTTCCGTTGCGAAGGGTCCGGGCGATTTCCAGCAGGCTCGCCACGCCCGATGCATTGTCGAGCGCCCCATTGTAGATCGCGTCCCCGTCGATCGGCGTGCCCACCCCATAGCCGTCGAGATGCGCGGACAGGACGACATATTCCCTGCTGAGCTGCGGGTCCGTCCCGGGCATGAGCGCGATGATGTTGGGCGAAGTCAAATCGGCGCGCCTCGCCGCCACCTTCGCGTCCAGCCGCTGGGCGAGCGGGAAGGACGGCACCGGGCCGGAACTGTCGGCGGCGGCGGCGATCTGCGCGAAATCATGGCCCGATCCGGCAAAGAGCAGCGCGGATTTGGCCGGGTCGAACTGGGCGTTGAGGAAGGGGGTCGCCGTATCCCGCAGGGCGGGGTCGCGGAAGAACAGGGCCGGCTGGCTGGCCAGCGCCATGCGCCGGTCCCACGGAATTTCAACCTGTTTCGGCGTCACGAGCTGGATCAGTCCAAGCGCGCCCTGCTTCGCCAGCCACGCCGCCCGCTCCGATCGGGCATGGGACTTCAGCGCGCCGGAGAGGGTCGCCGGTCCGCCCGAGACGACCACCACGATCCTGCCCTTGAGGTCCAGCCCGGCGAAATCGTCATGCCCCGCTTCCGGCAGGTGCAGACCGTAGCCGGCGAAGACCAGCGGGGCGCCGACGGTTTCCGGAGCGGGGCCGCCGCCCCCTGAAAAGATGATGTCGGCGGGCGCCGCCAGCGCGGTATGGCCGCCCGGCCCCGTCAGCGAAGCGCTGCTCTGCTGCGACAGGATCACCTGCTCGACGAAGGCGACGGGCTGTTTATAGCCGTCGGTCCCGGCCGGCTTCAGCCCAAGCGCCCGAAGCTGTCCGATCACATAATCAGCCGCCCTGTCATAGCCCGGCTTGCCCGTTCCCCGCCCTTCATAGCCATCGTCGGCAAGGGTGCGGACATGCTTCCACCAGGCTTCGCCCCGGTCGTCGGGCGCTGCCGGGGCCGCGATGCTGATCGAAGCCAGGAGGAGTCCGGAAATCCATTTGCGCATCAGCCACATGCCCCTTTTGAAAACCTGACGATCTTGCCTGATCCGGTGCGACGAACAAGGGGGCTTGGAACCGCTACGGCCCATCCCTATCAGGATCGGCAAAAGACTGGGAGATCGTCATGCCGCTGCCCCGTTCGCTCGCCCTGCCGGTCGCCATCATGCTATGGGCCGCCCCGGCGGCGGCGGCGACGCGCGGGTTCACCATCACCAGTTTCGACGCCATTCGCGTGGATGCGCCGGTGGAGGTGACGATCACCACCGGCGCGGGCGCTTCGGCGCGGGCGGATGGCGATCAGGCGGTGCTGGACCGGCTGAAGGTGGACGTATCCGGCCGCCTGCTTGCGGTGACGGTGGAGCGGGCGCGGCCCGGCGAGAAATCGGGCGGGCGGGCAGTGCTGCGGCTGTCGACCGGCGACCTCAGCCGCGTGGTGCTGACGGGCGGCGGATCGGTGTCGGTCAGCCGGATGAAGGGTCTGCGCGGTGAGATCGTGCTGGGGGGCAATGGCGATGTCAGCGTGGCGGCGGTGGATCTGGACCAGCTGAGCCTGGGAGTGGCCGGAGCCGGACGGGCGAACCTGTCCGGCCGGGCGGGCGTCGCGACCATCCGCGTCACTGGCCCCGGAGCGGTGATGGCGGAAGGCCTGCGGGTGCGGCAGGCCGCGGTGGCGAATGACGGCCCGGGAAATGTGGCGGTGACGGCAGAGGTTTCGGCCCGGGTTTCCGCATCCGGATCGGGCGATGTGACGGTGGCGGGGAAGGCCGCCTGCAGCGTCGACAATCGGGGGACGGGGCGGATCAGTTGCGGTGGGGAAGCCTATTAGGCGATGTGGATGAGTTCGGGATGCCGGGGGGTGGCCAGTGTAAGACCATCCTTCTCCCTTGAGGGAGAAGGATGGGAAGCCCTGGCGGCGGAGGAACCTAAGGCTGATCTGGATGAGGGGGAGCGGGCCCGCGGTCCGCGCGATCCGTTGGATCGCACCCCCTCACCCAGCTACGACTAGGCAGCAAGCTGCCAAGTCTGCGCAGCCCTCTCCCTCAAGGGAGAGGGATGAAGCGAGTGTACGCTTCCCGCCCAAATCAACTGGTCCGGGGAGTCCTGAATTTGTCCGCGCTGCCCAGGGCATCGGCTGCGTGGCGGGAAACGATCAGGGTTAGGCAAGTCTTTACTTCGCATGCGTTACGACGGCCCGGATATGGACTGCCGGATTAACTGATGCCTCGCCTCCTTGCCATTCTCCTTCTTTTCCTGTCGGCGGCCCCGCAACCCGCGGCGGCGCAGGTGGCCGTGGCCGACAGCGGCGATACGGCATGGTTGATGCTGTGCGGTCTGCTGGTGTTGCTGGCGGCGCTGCCGGGACTCGCGCTGCGTCATGCCGGTCTGGTCCATGTGCGCAACGCCCTGTCGATCGGCGTGCAGGGGCTGGTGGTGGCCGCCGGCGTTTCGCTGCTCTGGGCCCTTGTCGGCTACAGCCTGGCCTATGCGCCGGGGAGCGGGTGGCTGGGCGGCCGGGCGCATCTGTTGCTGGCCGATCTGGGGGCGCTGCGTGACGGGCTGACCGTGCCGGAATCCACCTTCGTGCTGTTCCAGATGGCCCTTGCGATCCTTGCCGCCGGCCTGCTGCCGGGCGCTGTGGCGGAAAGGGTGCGCCTGGGGTGGATGGCGCTGTTTGCGCTGCTCTGGCTGCTGCTGGTCTATGCGCCGGTCGTCCATTGGGTCTGGGGCGGCGGATGGCTCGCCAATCTGGGCGTCATGGATTTCGCGGGCGCGCTGGTCGTTCATTTGAGCGCGGGATTTTCCGCGCTCGCGCTGGTGCTGGTCGTGGGCAGGCGGCGCAGCGTTTCTGCCGGACATGCGCCGGTGCTGGGCGTATCAGGCGGGCTGCTGCTGTGGATCGGCTGGGCCGGCATAGTGGGCGGATGGTCCTTCGGCGCGACGGACAATGCCGCGACCGCCATTCTGAACGGCCATTTCGCCGCCTGCGCAGGCCTCTTCGGATGGATGCTGGTGGAACGGATCGACAAGGGGCATGTCACCGCCAATGGGCTGGTTTCCGGCGCATTGGCCGGGCTGGTGGCGATCTCCGCCTCCGGCGCTCTGGTAGGGCCGGGCGGCGCGATGGCCATCGGGCTGATCGCCGCCGTCATCTGCCGACTGGCAAAGGGATTATTGGGCGACCGCATCGACGACGCGGCGGATATTTTCGTGATCCACGGACTGGGCGGGCTGACGGGCGCGCTGTTGCTGCTTCCCTTCGTGCTGCCGGCGCTGGGCGGCGTCGGTTTCGCGGCGGGGATCAGCCTTGCCGGCGCCTTCTTGGCGCAGTGCATCGGCATCGCGGCGGTGGCGCTCTGGGCGATGGCGGGAGCGGCGATCATCGCGCTGATGCTGTCGGTCGTGACGCCCGCCCGGATCGGCGCGCGGGAAGAAGCGGAGGGGCTGGACATCGCCCGCCATGGACAGCAGGGCTGGGATTTCCGCTAGGCATGGGCGTCGCGGTCGGCATATTCGCGCATCAGGAGGAACGGCGGATCGGGCGTTGCCTTTCATCGCTGCCGCTAGACCGGGCCGACACCGTCTTCCATGTGCTGGTGAACGGATCGACCGATGCCACGGCAGGACGGGCGCGCGAAGCGGCCGCAGGACGGACGAATGTCATCGTCCACGATCTGGCCGCCGGGGGCAAGGCGCGCACCTGGAACCATTTCGTCCACCGCCTGCTGACCGGCGGAGAAGATGCCGTGATCTTCATGGATGGCGATGCGGAGATCCTTGCCGGGTCGATCGATGCGCTGGTATCGGACCTCGCGGCGCGGCCGGAGGCGAATGCGGCGGCGGGGATGCCGATGAACGGGCGGTCCGCGGACGCCTATCGCCGGACCCTGCGGGAGGAACGGGGATTGTTCGGCGATCTCTACGCCCTGTCGGGGCGCTTCTTGGCGGCGATCCGGCTCAGGGGCTTGCGGCTGCCCGAGGACCTGATCGGAGACGACGGTTTGGTGGCGGCATGGGCGCATACCGATCTGGGGCGCGATGCCGACTGGCGGCGGGAGCGCGTCCTGGCCTGCGAGGATGCCGGCTTTCGCTGTGAGGCGGTCAGCCTGTTGCGGCCCACCACCCTGCGCATGCAATATCGGCGGATGATCAATTATTCGGTGCGCTTTTTCCAGAACCGGATCATTTCCGACATCATGGGCCGGGATGGCGTGGACGGGCTGCCGGTGCGGATGGATGCGGTCTATGGGGAATGGTTGCCGCGCTTTGCGCCGCGCGCGCTGCCCGTGGGATGGTTCGACCGGAAGGCGTTGGCGCGCATGCGGGATTTTGCGCGGGGGAAGTAGAGCGTCGCTCTGAGCTTGGCTTAACGTGCTCCTGTGGGCACGTCGGGGACAGAAAAGGGCCGGAGAGGACAAACCCCCTCCGGCCCCTTTTCAAAGATGGCGGATGCCCCCTTAACGGTCGCGGGCCGCCAGTTCCTTGTTGATGTAGAGCGCCACCATCGTCGCCACCGCACCCGACAGCAGGTAGATGCCCGAGGCGGCCAGGCCGAATTTCACGGACAGCAACAGGGCCACCAGCGGCGCGAAGCCGGCGCCGACCAGCCAGGCCAGGTCCGACGTCAGGGCCGACCCGGTATAGCGCGCCTCGGTCGCGAAATTCGACGCGACGACGCCGGACGACTGGCCGAAAGCCAGCCCCAGCAGCATGAAGCCCAGGATCATGAAGGCGACCTCTCCCAGATCGCCGCCGTTCAGCAGCAGCGGCGCCATGATGCTGAAGATCGCGATGCCGAGCGCCGACCATGCCAACAGGGAGCGGCGGCCGATCTGGTCCGCGATGAAGCCCGAAACCACGATGGCCAGCAGGCCCACAGACGCGCCGATCATCTCGATGATCAGGAAGCGTTCCAGCGGCTGGTTGGTGAACAGCGCGACCCAGCTCAGCGGGAACACGGTGACCATGTGGAACAGCGCGAAGCTCGCCAGCGGAGCGAAGGCGCCGATGATGATGTTGCGCCCTTCCGCCTTGACCGTCGGCAGGATTTCGGACGGCTGAAGGTCCTTCTGCTCGAACAGGCGTTCGAATTCATGCGTCACCACGATACGCAGCCGGGCGAACAGCGCGACGACGTTGATCGCGAAGGCCACGAAGAAGGGATAGCGCCAGCCCCAGTCGAGGAAGTCCGCACGCGACAGCGTCAGCAGGAAGAAGGCGAACAGCCCGCTCGCCACCAGCAGGGCCAGCGGCGCGCCGAGTTGCGGCACCATGGCGTACCAGCCGCGCTGATGCTGCGGCGCGTTGAGCGACAGCAGCGACGCCAGCCCATCCCATGTGCCGCCCAGCGCGACGCCCTGCGCCGCGCGCAAGATGATCAGGACTAACGCAGCATAATGGCCAATCGTCGCATAACCGGGCATGAAGGCGATGGACGCGGTCGAGCCGCCGAGCAGGAACAGCGCGACGGTCAGCTTCGTTCCGCGCCCGTAGCGGCGATCGATGGCCATGAAGATCAGCGAACCGATGGGCCGCGTGATGAAGGCGACGGCGAAGATCGCGAAGGAATAGAGCGTGCCGGTCAGGGCATCCACATAGGGGAACACAAGGCTCGGGAACACGATGACCGAGGCGATGGCGTAAACGAAGAAATCGAAGAATTCGGAGGTGCGACCAATGATCACACCAATGGAAATATCACCCGGCGCGATCTTGTGGTCCCGCGCATTGATCAGGCGCGCATCATCCTCCAGCGATCGGGAGGTGAAGGTCATGGCCTGTGAACTCATAGGCATCCGCTCCTTGGCTAAGCCACCGGAACCCTCTTCTGTTCTGCCGGCGGCCACGGATAGGCAACATAGCAGAAAACCCGCAGAGTCTAAGCAGTATCCCACCGCTGAAGCATTTTTTGCATCTGCGCACAATGGGACAAATTGCCCACTGTTCGACTCCCTGCGGAAGCGGTAGGCGGCCCCCATGCCACACCCCATCCCCCTCGACCGAACCCGGATTTTCCGCTGGTCCGCTCCGATTCTGGCGCTGCCGCTGACGGCCTGCGACTGGGTCGTGATGAACCCGTCGGGCGATATTGCGGTGCAGCAGCGCGACCTGATCCTGATCTCGACCGCGCTGATGCTCCTCATCGTCGTTCCCGTCATGGCGCTCGTCGTCTTCTTCGCCTGGCGCTACCGCGCGGCGAACAAGGCCGCGGACAAGGATTATGACCCGGACTGGGACCATTCCACCAAGCTGGAACTGCTGATCTGGTCCGCGCCGCTGCTGATCATCATCTGCCTTGGCGCGCTGACCTGGGTCAGCACGCACAAGCTCGATCCCTATCGGCCGCTCGACCGCATCGACCCCAGGACGGCGATCGATCCCAGGGTGAAGCCGCTGACGGTCGAGGTCGTGGCGCTCGACTGGAAATGGCTGTTCATCTATCCCGAACTGGGCATCGCGACGGTCAACGAGCTGGCGCTGCCGGTCAATGTGCCGGTGCGGTTCGACATCACCGCCTCCACCGTGATGAACAGCTTCTACGTGCCTGAACTCGCCGGCCAGATCTATGCCATGCCCGGCATGAAGACCCAGTTGCACGCCGTCGCCAACCGGCCGGTGGCGGGCACCGGCATTTCCGCCAACTATTCGGGCGCGGGCTTCACCCACATGCGCTTCGCCTACCGGGCGCTGGACAGGGCCGGGTTCGATGCCTGGGCAGCCGGGGTGAAGGCCAGCCGCGCCCATCTCGATCGCGACGTCTATCTGACCCTGGCCAAGCCCAGCGAAAAGGCGCCGGTCGCCTATTTCTCCGCCGTCGACCCCCAGCTGTTCGATGCCGTGGTCAATCTGTGCCCCCGGCCCGGCCAGCGCTGCATGGGCGAGCTGATGCACGTCAACATGATGGGCGGCGCGGGCAAGGAATCGGCGCGCGACACCAAAGGTCTGCGCTACGACTTCCCCGACAGCCATGTGATCGAACAGTCGGACCGGAACAGGGGGCAGGAGACTGCTCCCGACGCACCGGCCGCGGACGGCGCGAAGGGCGCCGCGCAGGCACCGGGCGATCACTCTTCCCACAGCGGCGCTGACGCGCACGCGCAGCATCGGTAAGGCCCATGACTGGCACAATGACAACCGCACAGATGATCTTCGGTCGTCTGACATGGGACAGCTTCCCATGGCATGAGCCCATCGTCGTCGCGACCTTCGTCGCGGTGGTGCTGGGCGGCGCCGCCCTTGTCGCGGCGCTCACCTGGTTCCGGCTCTGGGGCTATCTCTGGAAGGAATGGTTCACCAGCGTCGATCACAAGAAGATCGGCATCATGTACATGGTGCTGGGCCTTATCATGTTCCTGCGCGGATTTGCCGACGCGATCATGATGCGCATCCAGCAGGCCTGGGCCTTCAACGGTTCGGAAGGCTATCTGAACGCCCATCACTATGACCAGGTGTTCACCGCGCACGGCGTCATCATGATCTTCTTCGTGGCGATGCCGTTCATCACCGGCCTGATGAACTACATCGTGCCGCTCCAGATCGGGGCGCGCGACGTCAGCTTTCCCTTCCTCAACAATTTCTCCTTCTGGATGACGACGGGCGGCGCCGTGCTGGTCATGATGTCGCTGTTCCTGGGCGAGTTCGCGCAGACCGGCTGGCTTGCCTATCCGCCGCTGTCGGGCCTTGCCTACAGCCCGGCGACGGGCGTCGACTACTATATCTGGGCGTTGCAGGTGGCGGGCGTCGGCACGACATTGTCCGGCATCAACCTGATCGCGACCATCGTGAAGATGCGCGCGCCGGGCATGTCGCTCATGAAGATGCCGGTGTTCACCTGGACCTCGCTCTGCGCGAACGTCCTGATCGTCGCCTCCTTCCCGATCCTGACCGCCACACTCGTCCTGCTGTCGCTCGACCGCTATGCCGGCACCGCCTTCTTCACCAATGATTTCGGCGGCAATCCGATGATGTACGTCAACCTCATCTGGATCTGGGGCCATCCGGAGGTCTATATCCTCATCCTGCCGCTGTTCGGCGTCTTCTCCGAAGTGGTCTCCACCTTCTGCGGCAAGCGCCTGTTCGGCTACACCTCCATGGTCTATGCGACCTGCACCATCATGGTGCTGTCCTACCTGGTGTGGCTGCACCACTTCTTCACCATGGGTTCGGGCGCCAGCGTCAACAGCTTCTTCGGCATCACGACGATGATCATCTCGATCCCGACGGGCGCCAAGCTGTTCAACTGGCTGTTCACCATGTATCGCGGCAAGATCCGTTTCGAGCTGCCGATGATGTGGGCGGTCGCCTTCATGCTGACCTTCACGGTCGGCGGCATGACCGGCGTGCTGCTGGCGGTTCCGCCCGCGGACTTCGTGCTGCACAACTCGCTGTTCCTGATCGCGCATTTCCATAATGTGATCATCGGCGGCGTGCTGTTCGGCCTGTTCGCGGCGATCAACTACTGGTGGCCCAAGGCCTTCGGCTTCAGGCTGAACGTCTTCTGGGGCAAGGTCAGCTTCTGGTGCTGGAACATCGGCTTCTGGCTGGCTTTCGGTCCGCTCTACGTGCTCGGCCTGATGGGCGTCACGCGCCGCCTGCGGGTGCTGGACGATCCGTCGCTGCAACCCTGGTTCGTCATCGCGGCGATCGGCGCCGCCATCATCGCCATCGGCATCGGCGCCATGCTGATCCAGTTCGCGGTGTCCATCTGGAAGCGCGACGAGCTTCGCGATCCGACCGGCGACCCCTGGGACGGCCGTACCCTGGAATGGGCGACCAGCTCGCCCCCGCCAGAGTATAATTTCGCCTTCACCCCCGTGGTGTACGATGGCGACACCTGGGCGGACATGAAGAAGAACGGCTATCAGCGTCCGCTGAGCGGCTACAGGCCGATCCACATGCCGAGCAGCACGGGCGCGGGCGTGATCCTGGCCGGGCTGGCGACGCTGTGCGGCTTCGCGCTCATCTGGTACATCTGGTGGCTTGCGGGGCTGAGCTTCATCGGCATCGTCGCCGTCGCCATCGGCCACACCTTCAACTACAAGCGCGACTTCTACATCCCTGCGGAGGATGTGACGCGCACCGAGGAAGAGCGCACGCAAATCCTCGCGGCGGGAGTCTGACACGCATGAGCAGCGCAACTGCACATAGGGAACCCCGGGCCTATCACCTGCCCGAGGAGCCGCACCTCCACGAAGGCCACAGCACCATGCTGGGCTTCTGGATGTATCTGATGAGCGACTGTCTCATCTTCGCCATCCTCTTCGCCACCTATGCGGTGCTGGGCGGCAGCTATGCCGGCGGGCCGGGGCCAAAGGACCTGTTCGACCTGCCCCTCGTCGCGCTCAACACCGCGATGCTGCTCTTCTCCTCGATCACCTATGGCTTCGCCATGCTGGCGATGGAGAAGAACAGGGTCAGCGCCACGCAGGGCTGGCTGGTCGTCACGCTGCTGTTCGGCGGGGCGTTCCTGTTCATCGAACTCTACGAATTCGCGCACCTCATCCATGAGGGCGCGGGTCCGTGGCGTTCGGCGTTCCTGTCCTCCTTCTTCACGCTGGTCGGAACGCACGGGCTGCACGTCACCTTCGGTTCGATCTGGCTGGTCACGCTGATGGTGCAGGTCGCGAAGAAGGGCCTGATCCCCGCCAACAAGCGGCGGCTGATGTGCCTGTCGATGTTCTGGCACTTCCTGGACGTCATCTGGATCGGCGTCTTCACCTTTGTCTATCTGATGGGAGTGCTCCGGTGAGCGATGCCGTCCATCCGCACGGTGGCCACGACCACCATCATGACGATCATCATGACGCCCATTCGCACGGCAGCTTCGGCAGCTACATGATCGGTTTCGGCCTGTCGGTGATCCTGACGGCCATTCCCTTCTGGCTGGTGATGAGCGGCGCGCTGAACGACCCGCAACTGACGGGCATCGTCATCATGGGCTTCGCCGCGGTCCAGGTCGTCGTCCACATGATCTACTTCCTGCACATGAACACCCGCGTCGAAGGCGGCTGGTCGTTCATGGCGATGATGTTGACGGTGGTGCTGGTCGTCATCGTCCTGTCCGGTTCCCTGTGGGTCATGTATCATCTGAATGCGAACATGATGCCGCACGCGCAGATGGAGATGGACATGGGTCCGACCCAGGAAATGCGCGTCATGCACAATATGAGCGAGATGCCGTGACAACGGCCCAAGACGGGGAGCGCTTCCGGCGCTCCCCGGCCTTTCCGATCGGCCTGACGCTGATCGCCCTCTTCTTTTTTGCCGGATTTTGCGCACTGGGCGCCTGGCAGGTCCAGCGCCTCGCCTGGAAGCGCGACCTGATCGCCCGCGTCGACGCGCGAATCCATGCCGCCCCCGTCCCCGCTCCCCGCATGGCCGCAAAGGCCGACGAATATCGGCGCGTCAGGATTTCGGGCCGTTTCCTCCATGACAAGGCCGCGCTGGTGCAGGCCGTCACGGTGCGCGGCGCCGGTTTCTGGGTGCTGACGCCGCTCGTCACTGATCGGGGCTTCACGGTCCTCGTCAATCGCGGCTTCGTGCCGCCCGACAGGCGGCGGGACTATATGCGTCCTCCGGGCGAATCGCGGATTTCGGGACTGCTGCGGCTCAGCGAACCGGGCGGCGGTTTCCTGCGCTCCAACGATCCGGCAAGCGACCGCTGGTTCTCCCGCGATGTGGCCGCCATCGCAGCAGCGCGCGGGATCGGGCGGCCGGTGGCCGATTATTTCATCGACGCCGATGCGGCGGCCGATCCCGGCGCCTTGCCTGTCGGCGGCCTCACCGTCGTCGCCTTTCCGAACAATCATCTGCAATATGCGATCACATGGTTCGCGCTGGCGGCAATGGTCGCGGGCGCGTACATATTCGTGATGCGCCAGGAGCGGAAAGACCGCCGGGGATGAACCGGAACCTGCCGATCAGCACCCTCTGGCAACCCAGCCAGTGGCCTGCCGACGCCGCGGGCCGCAAGAATCTGGCGCTGCTGGTGCAGTTGCGCTGGCTGGCGATCGCGGGGCAGCTCATCACCATCCTCGCCGTGCATTTCATCATGGGCATCCGCCTGCCCATCGCCCCGATGCTGCTGATCGCGGGCATGGCGATATTGATGAACGGCCTCAGCTTCGGCGCGCTGCGCAAGCGGACCGACGTGTCCCATGCCGAACTGTTCCTGTCGCTGCTGTTCGACGTGCTGCTGCTGACGGCGCAGCTCTATCTTTCAGGGGGGGCGACCAATCCCTTCATCTCGCTCTATCTGGTGCAGGTGGCGCTGGGGGCGGTGCTGCTCGACCGGTGGAGCATCTGGGGCATCGTCTTCGTCTCCGCGCTCTGTGCGGGGCTGCTGGCGCTGCATTACCGGCCGCTGGACCTGAACGGCGCGCTGGAAGGCCATTTGTTCGACCTGCATATCGTCGGCACATGGATATGCCTTACCATGATCGCCGTGCTGCTGGTGCTGTTCGTGCTGCCGGTGACGCGCAACCTCCAGGCGCGGGACGCCTATCTCGCCCGGTTGCGTCAGCAGGCGGCGGAGGAGGAGCATATCGTCCGCATGGGCCTGTTGGCGTCGGGCGCGGCGCATGAACTGGGCACCCCCCTCTCCCAGCTTGCGGTGGTGCTGGGCGACTGGCGGCACATGCCGGAGATCACGGCCCACCCCCCGCTGGTCGAGGAAGTGGCGGAGATGCAGGCGGCGGTCCAGCGCTGCAAGGAGATCGTCACCGGCATCCTCCTGTCCTCCGGCGAAGCGCGGGGCGAGGCGCCGGAAGTGACCAATGTGCGCGATTTCATAGAGGGCATCGCCATGGAGTGGCGCAGGGCGAATCCCGGCATGCCGCTGCGCTGCGATTTCGGGCCGCATGACTATCCCCGCATCGTGGCCGATCCGGTGATCCGGCAGGCGATCGGCAATCTGCTCGACAATGCGCGGGAGGCGGGCGCGACCTATATCGACCTGCTGGCGGGGCGCGACAGCAGTTCGCTCAACATCGCGGTGCGCGACAATGGCAGCGGCTTTTCGGAGGCGATGCTGGAGGATTTCGGCAAGCCCTATCGATCGAGCAAGGGCAAGGAAGGCCATGGCCTGGGCCTGTTCCTTGTGGTCAATGTGGTGCGCAAGCTGGGCGGCAGCGTCAGCGCGAGCAACGGCGCGGATGGCGGGGCGCTGATCCTGCTGCGGCTGCCGCTGGGCACGGTGGCGCTGGAAGAGGAGACGGCCCCATGACTGAGCGCCTGCTGGTGATTGTCGAAGATGACGAGGCGTTCGCCAGAACGCTCAAGCGCTCCTTCGAACGGCGCGGCTATACGGTGCTGGCGGCTGACAGCCATGCGGCGCTGGAAACGGTGCTGGCGGGCAGCAGGCCCGGCTTCGCCGTGGTCGACCTGAAGCTGGGCGCGGAATCCGGCCTCGTCTGCGTGCAGACATTGCATGCCCATGATCCGGCGATGGTGATCGTCGTCCTGACCGGCTTCGCCAGCATCGCGACGGCGGTGGAGGCGATCAAGCTCGGCGCGTCCAACTATCTCGCCAAGCCGTCCAACACCGACGACATAGAGGCGGCCTTCGCGCGTTCCGCCGGCGACCCTTCCACCCCCCTCGCGCCCCGCCCGACGTCGATCAAGACGCTGGAATGGGAACATATCCATGAAGTGCTGAAGGACAGCGACTTCAATATCTCCGAAGCGGCACGGCGATTGGGCATGCACCGGCGCACGCTGGCAAGGAAGCTGGCGAAGCGGCAGGTGGGTTGAAGAGGATATGGGGTGGATGGCGGTCGGCGCGGCCGTTGGCGGCAGGAGTTGATGCCCGCCATTGACCGGTTCGCGATTCGCCGGTCGCCACTGGCCGGTTCGCGGCTGGCCCAACAGGAACGCGCCCTGGGCGAACTCGACATAGCCGTCATGATGTCAGGAAATCTGGAGCGGGTGAAGGGAATCGAACCCTCGTCGTAAGCTTGGGAAGCTTCTGCTCTGCCATTGAGCTACACCCGCCGGGGTGAAACGCGGCTTAGCCTTTGATCCCAATGCCGTCAACGAGGTCGCAGCGGAGAATTTCAGAGATCGGCATAGGGCGCATCGCCATCGCGGGCCGGTATGGCGCCCCGGCGGCCGATATTCCAGCCGGCCAGGCGATGACCCGCAAGCGCCGCCTCGCGCGCCGAACGACCGGCGAGGCGGGCATGGAGATAGCCGCCGTTGAACGCATCGCCAGCGCCGCTCGAATCGACGACGGAGAGCCTGGCGGGCGGCGCGACGATCTGCCCATCCGCCAGACAGCCGTCGGCGCCCAGTTTCACCACGATCTCGCGGCCTTCGCCAGCGCCCCAGCGGCGGGCCGCATCCTCGGCATCGTCCGCCTCGCCCATTTCCACCTCATCGGCCAAAGTGGGCAGACCCATGTCGCTGAGCGCGATGGCACGGTCGCGCCAGTGGCGCGCGGTCGCGGCATCGGGCCAGAGCCGGGCGCGGTAATTGCCGTCGAACGCCACCTTGCCCCCCTTTGTGCGAACCGCCGCGCACAGGGCGAACAGCTTTTCGCGCGCCTCCCCGGACAATATCGCAAGCGTGATCAGGGAAAAATAGAGCAGTTCCGATCCAGCCGCTTCTTCCACCATGGCGGCGCTTTCCGGCAGGTCGAACATGCGCCTGGCGGCGGCCTCCCCCCGCCAATAGTGGAAGCTGCGTTCGCCCTGCGCATCGGTCTCTATCGCGTAAAGGCCCGGCAGCTTTCCCTCGGCGGAGAGCAGCAGCGACGTGTCGACGCCCTCTGCTTCCCAGGCTGCGCGCAGTTCAGCGCTCATCGGATCGGCGCCGATCGCGCTCGCAAAGCGCACATGGTCGCCACAACGGGCGAGATGGATCGCCGTGTTGATGACGTCGCCGCCATAGCGCAGGTTCCAGCCCCCGCCCGATCCAACCTGGCCCGAACCGAACCCGTCCGACGCGCGGCTCAGTTCCAGCATCGCTTCGCCCACGACGGTGATCCCTGCGGTCTTGCCCATATGCGTTCCGTCTTCCTGGCCATCCTTGCCGAAGGCGCCTCCTTGGCGCGGAGGGCACGGCGAAGTCAATGCCGCGCCCGGCCCGGCAGGCCGGACAATCGCTTTCGCAAGCGGAACGTCCGGAACGCATGCGCGTTGTGGACGACGAACATGTCAATTCGACGGGAACCCCTCATGAGCACGGCGGCACCGGAAGGATCTGGAAACCGCTTCGAGCTGCTGGTCCAGAACGTCACCGACTATGCCATCTACATGCTCTCCGCCAACGGCATCGTCGTCAGTTGGAATGCCGGCGCGCGGCGCTTCAAGGGCTATGAGGCCGATGAGATCATCGGTGAGCATTTCTCTCGCTTCTACACGCCGGAGGATCAGGCGGCCGGCCTGCCCGCGCTCGCGCTGGACACCGCCGAAAATGCCGGCCGGTTCGAGGCGGAGGGATGGCGCGTGCGCAAGGACGGCTCCCGCTTCTGGGCGCATGTCATCATCGATCCCATCCGCGAACCCGGCGGCCAGCTTATCGGCTTCGCCAAGGTCACTCGCGACCTGACCGAACGCCGCGCGGCGGAGGAGGAATTGCGCCGCAGCGAGGAACGGTTCCGCCTGCTGGTGCAGGGCGTGACCGACTATGCCATCTACATGCTCGACCCCATGGGGACGATCACGAGCTGGAATCCGGGGGCCGAACGCTTCAAGGGCTATACGACCGAAGAGATATTGGGCCAGAATTTCGCGCGCTTCTATTCGGAAGAGGACCGCATGGCCGGCCTGCCATCCCGGGCGCTGGACACGGCGGCGCGCGAAGGCCGGTTCGAGGCGGAGGGATGGCGCATCCGCAAGGACGGCTCCCGCTTCTGGGCGCATGTCATCATCGATACGATCCGTAGCGCCGCCGGCGAACTGATCGGCTTCGCCAAGATAACGCGCGACCTCACCGAACGGCGGGAGACGCAACTGGCGCTCGAAGAAGCGCGGGAGGCGGTGTTCCAGGCGCAGAAGATGGAGGCCATCGGCAAGCTGACGGGCGGTGTCGCCCATGATTTCAACAATCTGCTGGCCGTGATCGTCGGCAGTCTGGACCTGGCGCGGCAGCGGCTGGCGACCGGGGCGGACGTGTCCCGCTATATCGACAATGCGATGACGGCGGCGGAACGCGGGGCGACGCTGACGCAGCGCATGCTGGCCTTTGCGCGCAAGCAGGAACTGAAGTTGCGGAGCGTCGATTGCGTGGCGCTGGTGCGGGACATGGCCGACCTCCTGAAGACGACGCTGGGCGGCGGGATCGCCATCGAAACCCGCTTTCCCCTGCACCTGAGCGCCGCCCATGCCGATCCGGCCCAGCTTGAACTGGCGCTGCTCAATCTGGCGGTGAACGCCAGGGACGCCATGTCCGGCGACGGACGGATCATCATAGAAGGGGCGGAGGCCACTCTGCCCAAGGCGCAACGCCCCGGACTGGAGGGCGGCCCCTATGTGCGGCTGTCCGTCATCGATGAGGGCGAGGGCATGGACGCAGCGACGCTGGAGCGGGCGCGCGAACCCTTCTTCACGACAAAGGGCGTCGGCAAGGGCACGGGCCTTGGCCTGTCGATGGTGCACGGCTTTGCCGAACAATGCGGCGGTTCCCTGACCATCGTCAGCGAACCGGGCCAGGGAACCACGGTGTCGCTGTGGCTGCCGATGGCGCCCGCCGAACCGGCGGAGGTGGCCGTGGCCGACATTCCCGATGCCCTTGCCCTGGCGCTGACGGAGCCGCTGGTGATCCTGGCCGTCGACGATGACGATCTGGTGCTGACCAACACCGCGGGCATGCTGGAGGAACTGGGGCACACGGTATTCCAGGCGACGTCGGGACCGGATGCGCTGCGCATATTGGAACAGGGCAGCGTCGACCTGGTGATCAGCGACTATGCGATGCCGGGCATGACCGGCACGCAGCTGGCCGACGAGATCGAGCAAAGGCTGCCCGGCCTGCCGGTGGTCATCATCACGGGTTTTGCCGAACTGCCGCCGAACATGACGCAACGGCCCCGACTGGACAAGCCGTTCAAGCAGGCGGAATTGGCGCGCATCGTGACCGCGGTGGCGCAGGACCACCAGAAGCTCGTCAGGCTGGCCGCCCATCCGGACGATCTGTAGAGCGGCGATCTTTACCAAAGCTTGACGAAACAGGCGTAAAACAGGGATTTTCCTGTTCTCGCCCCTTGCATGCGCCGGGGAGTTCGCCAAAGAGACATGAACCTTGTCCCTCCCCTGTCCACCCGCTCGCAGGATCGCATGAACACGCAAGCCGCGCCGACTTCCCATTTCTACACGTCGCTGCGGATGCGCCTGCACTATCTGGACTGGGGCAACAGCGCCGCGCCGACGCTGGTTCTGGTGCATGGCGGCTTCGACCATTCGCGGAGCTGGGACTGGACGGCACGGGCGCTGGCGAAGGATTATCACGTCGTCGCGCCCGACCTGCGCGGCCATGGCGACAGCGCCTGGTCGGCCGAGGGTTCCTACATGATGGCGAACTATGTCTACGACCTGGCGCAGTTGATCGAGCAACTGGGCCGGGAGCCGGTGATATTGGTCGGCCATTCGCTGGGCGGATCGATCGCGCTGCGCTATGCCGGGCTGTTCCCGGAAAAGGTCGCCAGGATCGTCGCCATAGAGGGACTGGGCCTGTCGCCGGGCCGGATCGAGGAACAGTCGCAAAAGGCCGAGCCCGACCTATGGCTGCAATGGATCGAGAAGCGGCGGAACCGGGCGCGTCAGGCACGGCGGCATTATCCGACCCTGGAGGCAGCCGTCGCGCGCATGCGGGAACGCAACGACCATCTGTCGGTCGAACAGGCGATGCACCTCACCATCCACGGCGTCAATCGCAACGAGGATGGCAGCTATCGCTGGAAATTCGACCCCTATCTGCACGATGCGGCGCCCCAGGCCTGGTCGGACATGGACCTGCCGCAATTCTGGAAGCGGATCACATGCCCGACGCTGCTGTGCCTTGGGCTGGATAGCTGGGCGTCCAATCCAGTGAAGGATGGGCGCGCCGCGCATTTCCGGGATGCCCGGCTGGTCGAATTCGCGGATGCCGGTCATTGGCTGCACCATGACCAGTTCGACCGCTTCATCGCGGAACTGCGCGCCTTCCTGTGACCCGGCCATTCCGAATTTCGACCCTCACCCCGGCAAAGCCGGGATGAGGGTATGAAGGGCGCCGCCTGGAGCCAATCGACATTCAGATGATGACGAGCCGAGCCGAAGGCCACCGAAGGTAAAATGGTGGTTTTCCGTGACCCGGAGCGCAGCCTGGTCAAAATAGGTGAGCACCGGAAGCACGGAAAAGCGTCATTTGCAGGCCGTCAGGGCTGAATGTCGATTGGCTCTAGGCAGTAGTGACGATTTAATCATTTGAGCCATAGCATGATGCTGGCGAGTTTGACGAAGCCGAGGAAGTTTGCGGCGAG
>NZ_JAINEZ010000050.1:0-38232 GCF_019873065.1 Sphingobium sp. PNB | reverse complement strand
TTTCGATGGGGGATGGCGGCGGAGGCGTCTCCACTGGGGCGGGTTTTTCGGCCGGGGCCTGGCTCTGCGGTGCAGCTTGCGGCGCGCGCTCCGGCCCGGCGGATGGCCGGGCGGGCTGGCTTTGCGGCTGCGGCTGGGCAGGCGCCGGGGCGGCGATGGGCGGAAGCTGGATCGTCGGCGCGACGACCGGCGGCGGCGTCACCGTGGTGGGCGCGCCACGAAACACGTCCAGTTCCGGCCCCTGTGCATTGGGATTGGTCTGGGTCTGCGGCTGGGTGCGCGGGAGGTTGAAGACCGGATCGGCGCTATTTTCCTGCTGGGCGAAGGCAGGCGTAGCCAGCAGCAGCGGCGCGGCGAACAGAAGCGAGAAGCGGAACCCCATGGGTGGCAGCCAAGGCATCCGCCCAAGTGAACCCGCCATGAACGAAAGGCAAGAGAGGCGCGGCGATGACATCTGCCGTGCAATGGCGTAGATGGCCTGCCATGACTGACATGCCGACTCCACTTCATCTGGGCCAGGCCAGTGCCCTGCCTGCGCGTCCCGAAGACGCCGTACTCGACTATGTGCCCAATCCCCGGCCGGGAAAGCCCTATCTGGTGCGCTTCACCGCGCCGGAATTCACCTCGCTCTGCCCGGTGACGGGGCAGCCGGACTTCGCCCATCTGGTGATCGACTATGCGCCCGCCGCGACCATCGTCGAATCGAAGTCGCTGAAGCTGTTCCTGGGCTCCTTCCGCAACCATGCCGCCTTCCATGAGGATTGCACGGTCGGAATCGGGGAGAGGCTGTTCGCGGAGATGAACCCGATCTGGCTGCGCATCGGCGGATACTGGTATCCGCGCGGGGGCATTCCCATCGATGTGTTCTGGCAATCGGGCGAGCCGCCAGCGGGGCTATGGCTGCCGTCGCAGGATGTGCCGGGCTATCGCGGGCGGGGTTGAGCCTTTGTCGTCATGCCAGCGAAAGCTGGCATCTCAGGAGGCAATGCGTGACCGCGAGGCGAAGCTGGGCCTATATCATGACAAACAAGCCCCGTGGCGTGTTGTATGTAGGGATTACCACCAACCTTGCCGTTCGCGTCGATCAGCACCGTCGCGGCATGGGTTCGGATTTCTGTCGCAAATATAATCTGCATCGGCTGGTGCTGGCCGAGGAGCATGGCCGGGTCGATGACGCCATCGCCCGGGAGAAGGCGCTGAAGGCCTGGAAGCGGGATTGGAAGCTTCAGTTGATCGAGCAGAGCAATCCTGAGTGGCGGGATTTGTCCGACTTCATCGCGTAGCGGCCTGAGATCCCAGCTTTCGCTGGGATGACGAAGCTCTTTGTTTGACAAACGAACAACAACATTCGACCAACGACATCATCGGTGGGACGCCCGGCTTGACCGGTGAAGCGAAAGGGGCGATCCCCCTGTCATCCTGGCGCGAACCTTTTGCCGCGCCGTTCCAACCTGTCGGAGTTGCGAACCTCATGTCCTTTTCGAAGATCCTTCCGCTGATGCTGGCGGCCGCGCCGCTTGCCATGGCGATGCCGGCGCTGGCGCAGACGGCGCCTGCCGGACCCGCCGCGGGCGTGACCACCCAATTGCCCCGTGGCGCCGCGCCAAGCCATTATGCCATCACCGTCACCCCCGATGCGGCCAATCTGAAGTTCACGGGCAAGACGACCATCGACGTCACCGTGACGCAGGCGATGCCTGCGCTGGTGCTGAACGCCGCCGACCTGACGGTGAGCAGCGTCACCCTGACTCCCGCAAAGGGCAAGGCGGTAAAGGGAACCGCGAAGATCGACGCCGCCGCGCAGACCGTCACCTTCGACTTCGGCAAGCCGGTCCAGCCGGGCAGCTACAAGCTTGCCATCGACTATGCGGGGATCATCAACACGCAGGCGAACGGCCTGTTCGCGCTCGATTATACCGACAATGCGGGTCAGGCGAAGCGCGCCCTCTTCACCCAGTTCGAGGCGCCCGACGCCCGCCGTTTCGTGCCGAGCTTCGACGAGCCGAGCTACAAGGCGACGTTCGACCTTTCCGCCGTCATCCCCGCCGACCAGCTTGCGGTCAGCAACATGCCGGTCAAGGGCAGCAGCGACGCCGGATCGGGGAAGAAGCTGGTGACTTTCGGCACCAGCCCCAAAATGTCCTCCTATCTGCTGTTCTTCGGTCTGGGCGAACTGGAGCGCGCCACCAAACAGGCGGGCGCGACCGAGGTCGGGGTGATCACCGGCAAGGGGAATACGGGCAAGGCGCAACTCGCGCTCGATGCCTCGGCGGCGATCCTGCCTTATTATAACGACTATTTCGGCGTGCCCTTCCCGCTGCCCAAGCTGGACAATGTCGCCGGGCCGGGACAGAGCCAGTTCTTCTCCGCCATGGAGAATTGGGGCGCGATCTTCACCTTCGAACGCGCGCTGCTGGTCGATCCGCGCTTCACGTCGGAAAGCACGCGGCGGACCATCTATTCCATCGTCGCGCATGAAATGGCGCACCAGTGGTTCGGCGATCTCGTCACCATGGCCTGGTGGGACGACCTCTGGCTGAACGAGGGTTTCGCAAGCTGGATGGCGACCAAGGTCACGGACAAGCTGAACCCCGAATGGGAAATGCTGCTTTCCCGCGTCAATGGCCGCGAGCGGGCGATGAGCCTCGATTCGCTGGCGACGACCCACCCGATCCTCCAGAAGATCCACACCGTCGATGAGGTGAACCAGGCGTTCGACGACATCACCTATGAAAAGGGTGAGGCGGTCATCACCATGCTGGAGGGCTTTGCCGGGGAGGATGCGTGGCGATCGGGCATCCGCGCCTATATGAAGCAGCATGCCTATGGGAACACCGTGACCGACGATTTGTGGAAGGCGGTCGAAGGCGCGGGCGCCAAGGGCGTGGTGGGCATCGCGCATGATTTCACCAGCCAGCCGGGCATTCCGCTGGTGAAGGTGGACAGCGCCCAGTGCCAGGGCGGTTCGACCATCCTGTCGCTTTCGCAGGGCGAGTTCAGCCGCGACCGCAAGGACAAGACGCCGCTCAAATGGAATGTGCCGGTGATGGCGCAGGCTATCGGTCAAGCGGGCGGCGGGGCGCAGCAGCGGCTGATCCTCAATGGCTCGGCGCAGGTCACGCTGCCGGGCTGCGGCGCCTATATCATCAATGCGGGGCAGACGGGCTATTATCGCTCGCTCTATCCGGAGGCGAATGTGAAGGCCCTTGCGAAGGACTTCACCAAGCTCGCCTCCATGGACCAGATCGGCCTGCTGGCGGACAATTTCCAGCTTGGCCTGGGCGGCTATCAGCCCATGGGACTGGCCCTCGACCTGATTGACGCCGTGCCCGCGACGGCCAGCCCCGCCGTGCTGGCGGAGGTGCCGGACTATCTCGACAGCGCCCATATGATGCTGGAGAGCGACAAGGCCGCGCAGGCGCGGGTGGCCGCCTATGCCTCGAAGAAGCTGAGCCCCGTGTTGGCGACCGTCGGTTTCGACGCCAGGCCGGGCGAGAATCCGCAGGTGCCGGTCCTGCGGTCGGCGCTGGTGTCGACGCTGGGCGGCATGGGCGACCAGGCCGTGGTGGCGGAGGCGAACAGGCGCTTCGCCGCGCTGGCCGGCAACCCGGCGGCGCTGGACGGGCCGTTGCGCAATGTCTGGCTGCGGATCATTGCCGAGAATGCCGACGCCGCGACCTGGGACAGGCTGCGCGCCATGGCCAATGGGGCGAAGACGGACCTCGAAAAGAGCACGGTGTTCGCGCTGCTGGGCGTCGCCAAGGATGAGGCGCTGGCGAAGAAGGCGCTGGACCTCGCCATGACGGACGAGCCGGGCAAGACGACCAGCGCGGCGATCATCTCCGCCGTGGGCGGGGAGCATTCGATGCTTGCCGTCGACTATGTACTGGCGCACCGCCAGCAATATGAGGCGATGATCGACGTGTCGGCCCGGAGCCAGGCGATTGCGCGGCTGGGCGGCAACTCCGCCGATCCGGCGATGGTGACGAAGCTGGACGCCTATGCGACCCAATATCTGACGCCGGAATCGCGCAAGGTGGTGGATCGCTCCATCGCCGCGATCAAGACGCGGATCGAGACGCGGGCGCGGCTGAAGCCTGCGCTGCTCGCCTGGTTCGCCAGGAAGTGAGACGGGGGGCGGTGGAGCGATCCACCGCCTTTTTTTGGTCCTCCCCATCTTTCGATGGGGAGGAATTCTTACAGCAACCGCCGCTCGAACGCGCCGCGTTCCAGTTCCTCCCGGAAATCGGGATGGGCGATCCCGATCAGCGCGCGGGCGCGTTCCGACAGCGTCTTGCCCTTCAGGTCGACCCAGCCATGTTCGGTGACGACGATGTGGGTGTCGGTGCGCGGCGTCGTGACGGGGCCGTCGAGCCATGGCACGATCCGCGAGACCGTCCCCTTCGCCGCCGTCGAGTGGCAGGCGATGATCGACCGGCCGCCCTTCGACGCATAGGCGCCGCGCACGAAATCGAGCTGGCCGCCGGTGCCGCTATATTGGCGGCCGTTCATATATTCGGAGTTGCAGGCGCCGCTGAGGTCCACCTGAATGGTGGCGTTGACTGAAATCACCCTGTCGTTCTGCGCGATGATGTGCGGCGCGTTCACATGCTCGACCGGATGCGCCTCCAGCGCCGGATTGTCGTGCAGGAAGTCGTAAAGGCCCTGGTCGCCCATGGCGAAGGTGAAGACCGAGCGGCCGGGATGGATTTTCTTGCCGCTGTTGTCGACCACGCCGGCCTTGATCAGGCCGACGAGGCCGGGCGTGAGCAGTTCGGTATGGATGCCGAGGTTCCGATGATCCATCAGCGCCGCGCAGACCGCGTCCGGCACGGCGCCGATGCCCATTTGCAGGCAGGCGCCGTCCTCCACCATGCCGGCGATGATCGCGCCGATGGCATCGTCATTGGGCGTGCGCGGAAGGGGCGGAATCTGCACCAGGGGGACATGGTTTTCCACGATGGCCGTGACCGCCGAGAGCGGAATTTTGCAGTCGCCATGGACATAGGGCATGGCGGGATTGACCTCCACGATCAGCCGCGCGCCGCTGCGCGCGACCATCAGTGCGTAATCGGTGTTGGTGCCCAGGCTGAAGCAGCCGTCGGCATCCATGGGCGAAACGGTGACGAACAGCGTATCGACGCGCAGATGCTCGGTCAGGATGCGCGGTATCTGGTGGAATTGCACCGGAAGGGTTTCGACCAGGCCTTGCGCGCTGCCGGCGCGCAGGGCGTCGTTCCCCCGTTCGACGCCACCGTGGAACAGGCTGACATGGCGGATGCGGTCGTGAAGGTCGGGCGCGAGGATGGACTCGCTGGCCGCGGCGCAGGCGAGCATGCAGTAAAGCGTGCCGCCGGTGAGATCGCCCGAGCGGACGCGGACGGCCAGCGCATCCATCAGCGCGGGCGGGTAGCTGACGCCGAGACCGACGACCATCTTCGCGCCGTCCGGGACCAGTGCGGCCGCCTCAGCCGCCGACATGGTCCTGGCGCGATATTTTTCTGTGATGGACATCCTTCTCTCCCCGGCTTTCGGGGGATTGTCGCGCCGTTGGCGCGGGAGTGCAATGGCGACGAAAGTAGGGGGGCGTCTTGCTTGCACGCCCCCTGCGCAAGCCGGGGAAGCTTTCAGCGGGCGAGGCCGAGCGCCCGGACGATGTCGTCCCATGCGACCAGCTTGAAATTCTGGGCCGCCGTTGCATTGTGGCCGTCCTGCGCCACGAACAGCCCGCCGGGATAGTCCGGCCCGAAATCGCCCAGCATCAGGTCGATGCCGTCGGTTTCCTCCGACCCGCCTATGGCGCCGTCGACCACGCGGAAGCGGCCGGCATAGCTGTCGTCGCTCAGGCGATAGGCGACATAGGCATTGTCCCCCTGGCTGGAGACGAGGACATAGCCGTCCTTCTCGCCCATCGGCGCGATGGCGACGCCTTCGGCATCCATGACGAGGTTCCTGCCGTCCGCCGCGGCGATCCTGGCGGGCGTCGCGGACCCGCCGGCGCGGGCATCGAAGCGCCAGAGGCCGACATCCTCCTCCGCCACATAGGCCATGCCGGTGCGGTCATCCACCGCGCATCCCTCCGCCTGGGAGCCAAGCTTCAAGGTCCGGACGATGCTGCCCCTGGGCGTGGCGTCGGACATGTCGAGCGCGATCTGGTTCACCGTGCCGTCCTTCAGCACGACGAAGGCGTAGGTCGCGCTCGCCGCGCGATAGAGGCAGACGCCATAGGCTTCGCCCCGCCCGGCATCGACCTTGCCGAGCGCCGAGAGTTTCGCGGTGGCGGGATCGAGGCGGAACAGGGCCAGCTTCGCATGGGCAAGGTCGTTGCGATCGCTGGCGGCCACCAATATGCCGCTTTGACCGGCGATCCCCACGCCGTCCCGCAGGTCGACATTGTTGACCCGGCCCGCGTCGAGAAAGTCGCGGGTCTTGCCGTCCAGCCCATAGACATAGAGCCCCGCCTTCTTGTCGGTGCCCACGATCAGGCTTTGCCCTGGATCGGCGGCGTTGCGCCAGATCGCCGGATCGTCCGCCGCGTCGGCATTGGGGGTGCCGACGGGGGCGGTTTCCCCGCGCGCGGTGACGGTCGCGGCTGGAGTGGCGTTGGCGATGCGCTGGGCCAGCGGGCGTTCGGGCGCTGGCGCGGCGCAAGCGGCGAGCAGAAGAGTCGCGCAAAGGGCGACGGATAAAGGTCTCGTCATGAAGTTCCCCCGTTCGCGGCGCCTCTTGGACGCGCTTCATGACGATGATGTGACAGGCCCAGCCGGAATATCGCCCGGCATGTCACTGTTCTGTCACCATAATTTCACGCGATTGTATTCCCGGCGATCTAGGTGCCCCGCCAAGCCTATTCGACAAGGCCGTTCCAACAGGGGGATCATATGCAGCATAGTTTCATCCGGCGGCGCGCCGGCGTGCCGTCCGTTCGTCTGGCTTTGGCCTGCGGCATTGCCGGTTGGGCCCTGGCGTCGACCCAAGCCATGGCGCAGGCTCCTGCCGCGGAAGAGGATATGGGAGCGATCGTCGTCACCGGCACCCGCCCGATCGCTGAATCCGAAGCCGCCGCGCTGGAAATCCAGAAGAACTGGGACTCGCTGGTCACGGTCGCCGCGTCGGATTCCGTGGGCCGCCTGCCCGACCAGAACATCGCCCAGGCCGCCAGCCGCCTGCCGGGCATCAGCGTCGAGCGCGACCAGGGTCAGGCCCGCTACATCAACCTGCGCGGCGCGCCCAAGACCTGGACCACCCTGTCGTTCGACGGCATCAATGTGGTGAGCCCCGAGGGCCGCGACGCCCGCTTCGATTCCATCCCGTCCGCCATTGCCGGCAAGATCATCGTGTCCAAGGCGGTGACGCCCGACATGCCAGGCGAGACGGTCGCGGGCAATGTGAACGTCATCACCCGTTCGGCCTTCGACTATGACGGCTTCCATCTGGCGGGGAAGGGCGGCCTTGGCTTTGCCGAACTGGGCGACAAGAAGGAATATGAAGGCGCGCTGGTCGTTTCCGACCGATTCCAGACGGGCATCGGTGAAATCGGCGTGCTGCTGTCGGGCAGCTATTATGAGCGCAACATGGTCACGGACAATTTCGAGACCGACTATGAGCGGGTGTCGCAGGACCAGCGCCCCGGCAACGCCACCCGCTTCTGGGCGCATGAGGCGGAGAACAAGCTGTACCGCCTGACCCGCAAGAACTGGTCGGTTTCGGGCCGGGTCGACTGGAAACCGGACGAGGCCAACAGCATTTCGCTGCGGTCGGTCTACACCATCTTCACCGACGATGAAGCGCGGGACAATTACCGCTTCGACCTGGACGACCGCCAGTCGGACCTGTCGAACGGCTCGGCCGCCTGTCCGACCGCGGTGAACACCATGCCGACCACCACCGGCTATGCGGATGTCTGCATCGGCAACACGCCGCAGAAGGGCACGATCTATGGCATCGACATCCGCCAGCGCTCGACCCTGCGCGCTTTCCGCCAGTCGATCTTCACCAACACGCTGGCGGGCGATCATGAATTTGCCGATGGCTGGAAGCTGAGCTGGGTCGGCAACTACACCGAATCCAAGGACGACCGATCGATCGTCGGCGAAGCGACCTGGGACAGCCCCAGCACGCGCACGCTGCGGCCGACCGTGGCCTATGACTTCAGCGATCCCAATCTTTCGCGCCTAACGCTCTACCGCACGCTGCAACTCGCCAGCCCGACGCGCTACACGGCGGGCGCGCAGGTCACGGCGGTCGACGATTTCACCAAGCCGCTTTCAGGCTTCACCGTGCTGGATGCGGTCGACACGACCAAGGCCTATACCGGCCGCCTGGTCCTGGCGCGCGAACTGGAGCATGCGACATTGAAGGCGGGGTTCCAGTATGACCGCCGCACCAAGACCGCCGACGAGCAGCAGATCACGCTGAATGCCGCGCAGGCCGCGACCGTCCTGCCGACCGACTACAACCAGTTCTCGATCGACCAGAAGTTCCTGGGCAAGATCCCCATGGGCTACACCTTCCGCTATTTCGATACCGACAAGATGCGGGCGGCTTCCGAAGCGGCGCGGGCGGCTTATGCCTTCGCACCCAACACCGGAAACAACTACAGGGTACGGGAAGAGGTGCTCGCCGGCTTCCTGATGGGCACTGTCCACTACGACTGGGGCTCGGTCGTGGGCGGCGTGCGTGTCGAGCATGTCAAGAACCATGGCTTTGCGATCGCCACGGTCACGCCTGTCAGCGGACCGGCGGTTTCCACGCCGGAAACGCGGGAATCCAGCCAGACGCTGGCATTCCCCAGCCTGCACATCAATTACAATATCGACGACAGCAAGAAGCTGCGCTTCTCCTTCAACAGCGGTGCGGCGCGCGCCGATTATGATCAGATGCGGCCGAACTTCGTCGTGAACGACAGCGACCGCGTGATTTCGGGCGGCAACCCCGATGTGAAGCCGGAACGGGCCTATGGCGTCGATACCTATTTCGAATGGTATGTGAAGCCTCAGGGCTATTTGATGGTCGGCCTGTTCTACAAGCATGTCGAGGACGTGCTGTATAATCAGCGGCGCACCTATGGCCTGACCGACCTCAATTCCGGCGGGATCGACCGCTCCGACTATGGCTATAGCCGTATCACCAATGGCGGTTCGGGCCGCATCTATGGCATGGAAGCCGCCGCGCAGTTCCAGCTCGAGCCCTGGACGGAGAATCTGGGTCTTCCTTCCTTCATGGGCGGCTTCGGTATTTCGGCCAATCTTACCCTCAATGACAGCAAGGTCGAAAAGCCTGCCGTCGAGGGCATTCCGGCGCGCAAAGTGCGCCTGCCGGGCACGTCCGACTTCGTCTACAATATCGGCGGATATTATGAGAAATACGGCCTGTCGATCCGCCTGCAATATCAGAACCGCAGCAAATGGCTGGACACGGTTTCCGATACGCTGGCGGACGCTGGCGACACTTATTGGGACTCGGACGACGAGCTGGATTTCTCGGCGCGCTATGCGATCACGAAGAATTTCGAGATTTACTTCGACGCCTCGAACCTGCTCAACCATCCCGGCCGCCGCTTCTCCGACCCGGGCAGCCTGCTGCGTGCCAGCGGCGTGCAGGCGCCCGACAGCAGCAACCAGACGATCGAGTGGGAACGCTTCGGCCGTCGCTATACGGGCGGCATCCGGTTCAACTTCTGATCCAGCGGAGGCTTGAGGGAGAGGGGGCTGCCTTGAGGCGGCCCCCCCTATTCTGTCATCCCGGTTCCCATGGGCGGGGGTAAGCTTCACCCCAAGGGGGCACTCGCCCACCGCCGCAACCGCGCATACAGCGCTGTGATGATGCCGAAGAAGGCAATCACCGAAAGCACCACGGCCCACGGATTTTCCCCCACAAGCGCCATGGGCGCGTCGCTGTCCGTCGCCGCGACGATCCCTGCGAAGGCGACACCGAACAGGCTTTCCCCGACGATGAAGCCGGTCGCCATCAGCACGCCCATGCGCTCGGCAAATTCGGGGTTGGACTGGCGCAGCGCCCAGCGATTGTAGAGATGCCCGATCACCGCGCCGACCGGGATCAGCAGGGTGAGCGCCATCGGCAGATAAATGCCCATGCCGACGGCCAGGGGCGGCAGGCGCAGCTTGCCCGCCTTGCCCAGCAGTTCGTCAATGGCGACCACCAGCACGCCGATGCCTGCGCCGAAGCCGATCAGGCCCCAGTCGAGATCGCCGCCCAGCACGCCCTTCGCCAGGGCGGAGATCAGCGCGGCCTGCGGGGCGGGGAGGGCGGTCGCCTTGGCGCCCGGCGCGCCCGCGAAGCCGAAGGCGCTGTTGAGGAGGTCCAGTACGGGCGGGATCACCAGGGCGCCGAAGATCACGCCCAGCACCAGCGCGATCTGCTGCTTCCACGGCGTCGCGCCGACAAGCTGGCCGGTCTTCAGGTCCTGGAGATTGTCGTTGGAAATGGTTGCGACGCCAAAGACGATGGCGGTCACGAACAGCGCATAGGCGATCAGCGCCTGCGCCTGTTTCGGGTCGCCGCCCGATCCGTAGATCGCCGCCAGTATCAGCGAGGCGCCCAGCACCGCCAGAATGCCGACGCCGGAAATCGGGCTGTTCGACGCGCCGATCAGCCCCGCCATATAGCCGCAGACCGAGGCGATGACGATGCCTGCCACCAGGATATAGGCCAGCGTCAGCACGATGATCGGCACCGGGTTGGCCGCGATCGGCCCGCCCTGCGCGAAGATCCACAGCAGCACCGCGATCGGCAGCAGCGAAGCGATTATGGTGCCGCCGACGATGCCGATGGGAAGGTCGCGTTCCGTAAGGTCGAGCAGGCCGGCATTGCCCGATTTGCGGAGCTTCGCCGCGGCTATGGCCGACCGGATGCCGCTGACGATCGGTCCCAATATCTTGAGCAGGGTCCAGATCGCCGCGATGCCGATGGTGCCGGCGCCGATGAAGCGCGCTTTCATCCGAAAGGTGGTGCCGACCAGATCGGCCAGATCGGCGCCGGCCGCGAGCGGCGCGGTGAGATAGGGGACAAGCCCGACCCAGCTGATCAGCAGGCCGAAGAACATGGCGATGCCGACCGACAGGCCGACCAGATGCCCGACGCCGATCAGCGCCATGGAAAAGCTGGTGGAGACGCTGGACGCGCCCGCGCCGAATTTGAAGAAGGTCGCGGCCTCCTCCGCGATCAGCTTCGTCTTGGCGAGGATGGCGAAGGCTGCGGCGGCGATCGAGCTGGCGACGATGGCGGCCAGGCCGCGCCTGTTCTCCTCCAGCCCCTCGCGCGATCCCGCGCCGACCTTCAGCACTTCGGCGGCAGCTACGCCCTCGGGATAGGGCAGGTCGGACCCCGTCACCAGCGCCCGGCGCAGCGGCACCGAATACATGACGCCCAATATGCCGCCCAGCGCGATGGTGAAGGCGCTCAGCCAATAGGGGAAACCCTGCCACCAGCCGATGATGACCAGGCCGGGCAGCACGAAGATGATGGCCGACAGCGTGCCCGCCGCCGACGCGATGGTCTGCACTATGTTGTTTTCAAGGATCGTGCCGGTCGCGAACAGCCGCAGCACGGCCATGGAAATGACGGCCGCGGGGATGGAGGTGGCGAAGGTCAGCCCGATCTTCAGGCCCAGATAGACGTTGGCCGCCGTGAACAGCAGGGTGATGAGCGCGCCCAATATGACGCCGCGAAGCGTCAGCTCCGCCATGGGGGCCGCCTTGGCCGAATCACTTGTCACTCGTCTGTCCCCTTGCCTGCGGCTGTTTTATCAGCGTCCGGTAATAATGTTGCTTGGCCTTGGATCAATCGGAAAGTGCGCGCAGAGGCGTCAGGAGGAGGCGCCGGGCTTCAGGTCGGCTGCGGCGGCGGCATCCAGATAGGCGTCGACCAGCCGCGTCCAGAGCGTATAGCCGCGCGGGTTCATATGCAGCCCGTCGGGTCGGAACAGCGACGCATCGGGCAGGCCATCCGGGGCGAGCAGCACGCGACCGACATCCAGATAATCGAAGCGGCTCACCCGCGCCCGTGCCGCGACCGTCATGTTCACCGCGGCCATTTTCGGCCACAGCGTCCAGCGGATCGGGCTGGGCTTCAGGGACAGATAGGCGATATGCGCCTTGGGATAGTCGGATCGGAGTTGCCTGAGCAGGGTCAGGACGTTGTTCGCGACCTCGGCCGGGGTGGCGCCTGCTGCCAGGTCGTTTTCCCCGACATAGACGAGGATGGAGCGCGGCTTCGCCTTGGGCAGCAGGCGCTTGTAATAATGCAGCACATCCGGCGTGGTCGCGCCGCCGAAGCCCCGGTTGACGGTGCTGATGTCGGGGAAGCTGCCGCTTATGTCCCACAGGCGGATGCTGGAGCTGCCCAGGAACAGGGTGGCGTCGGTGATCGGAGGACCGGCCTCATTGGCCCTGGCGAATGCCTCGATCTCGCGCGAGAAGGGAAAGCTGGGGTCGGGATTGACCTTCAGCGCCGGCGCCTGCGTGGCGGCGTGCAGCAGGCCGCCGGACCCCAGCAGCAGGGCAAGGCCGATCAGCGCCCGGCCCGCCTTGAGGCCGCGCCTAGTGCCGATGCAGCGGGCGGAGCTGATATTTGCCGTTCGCATAGGTGCCGAACATGCCGGAAATGGCGGGATGGTCGACAGGTTCCTCACTGTCGTCCGCGACCAGATTCTGCTGGCTGACATAGGCGACATAGCTGCTTTCGCCATTTTCAGCGAGCAGATGGTAGAAGGGCTGATGCTTGTCCGGCCGGATGTCCTCGGGAATGGCCTGATACCATTCCTCGCTATTGGCGAAGACCGGATCGATGTCGAACACGACGCCACGAAAACCGAAGAGGCGGTGCTGCACCACGTCCCCAATGCTGAAGCGGGCGTGGACGATCGGCGGGGGGGTCACATCGGGTCCGAAAATCTGAATCATATCGTTCATATGACGCAATTTAGGATGCTTGCGGTGCGAAACAAGAAAAATGCTCGTCGCTGCTTGGCAAGGGTGAAATCATTCGCTAATGGCCGCCGCTCGACCGGAACGGCATGCGCCGGACCTTCTGCGGAGAGGTGGCAGAGTGGTCGAATGCACCGCACTCGAAATGCGGCGTGCCGGCAACGGTACCGAGGGTTCGAATCCCTCCCTCTCCGCCAACTACCCTCGCCAATTGGTACCAGCTGTGGCCAGAATCCCCGGTTCTCAGCGACTTATGGCGATCATTCCTCTCCAATCATCACCACCGATATTCGGTTGATGCCACCCTAGTGGGGGTAGCGGTCGGGGTATGATGCCTCGGGTATGGGGGTATTGTAGAGGACAGCAGCGCGTGTGCTGATTCCGCGTCGCCGCCACTGGCTGCTCCCGCACGGCTGAGCAACTTTCGCCAATCAATGTCAAACGATCGCATCTGCGCTGGGGGTGATTGAGCCCAGCGAAGAGCTGAGCCTAGCTGGTCTGAATCCTGCGCAATCGCAGGCTGTTGAGGAAAATTAGTTCAATGTTGACGGACGCACAGTGCCGGGCTGCTAAGGGCAAGGACAAAGCATACAAGCTGGCGGACACCGGGGGGCTATACTTGCATGTTTCGCCGACGGGCCACCGGTCGTGGCGTCTTAAATATAGGTACGGCGGCAAGGAGAGGCTGCGCACATTGGGCACCTATCCAGAGTTGGGCCTCCGGGATGCTCGCGAGCAGCGGGATGCGGACAAGCGCCTACTCAGGGAGGGGAAGGATCCCAACACTGAAGCGAAGCGCGTCGTGCTCGCCAATCGTCTGGCTGCGACTGACACGTTCGAGCTGCTCGCCCGCGAATGGTATGCAAAGCAGACGCCGCGCTGGAAGCCCGTCCATGCCAAGGACGTCATCGAGAGCCTTGAACGGGATGTGTTCGGTGACCTTGGTGCGCTGCCCGCAACCTCCATCGATACGGCCCATATCCAAGCCACACTTAAGAAGGTCGAAGATCGCGGCGCCATAGAGACGGCGCACAGGTTGCGCCAACGCATCTCAGCCATTTTCGTTTATGGCATCGGTGAAAAGCGTGTCACTGCCGATCCTGCAGCACCTCTCGCGAAAATCCTCAAGGCCAAGCCGCCAACGCGTCGGTGGCCAGCCGAGACTCAGATCAGAAAGGTGCGTGAGGTGCTGAAGATCGTGGAAGAGGCAGAGGTGACGCCAATTGTGAAGCTGGCGTCTCGCTTTCTGGCTCTTACCGCCCAGCGGCCAGGCATGATCCGCTGGCTGCGTTGGGAAGAGATCCACGACTGCAATTTGGAAGCTGACCAAAATCGAGATGCGATCTGGATCGTGCCTGCCGAAAAAATGAAGCAGGAGATCACGCAACGGCAGGATGACAGCTTCGATCACCCTGTGCCGCTTTCGCCTGCTGCAGTTGATGTTCTGCGAGAAGCCTGGAAGTTTAGCGCTGATAGCAAATACGTTTTTCCGGGCCAGCATTCTATTCAGAAGCCGCTGAGCGAAAATGCTCTGAGCTATCTATATCTACGCGAGGGCCTTCGCCGTCGCCACGTTCCGCACGGCTGGAGGTCGGCCTTTAGCACGATAATGAACGAGTGGGTCATTGAGAATGGTGGGCCGCGTGACCCCATGATCGTTGACCTGATGCTTGCACACATCCCGACGGGCATCAGCGCCAGCGAACTTCGTTACAATCGCGCAGGCTATATAGAGCGCCGGCGTAAACTCGCGACGATCTGGTCCGAGATGTTGCTAGAAGGCGCAAAGCCGGCCCAGGACATCGTCCAGGGCCGGCGGCGACGCAAGATTTGAGCGATCAGGCCCGGCGCGAGCGGCGGCAGCTCATCACCCAAGCCATAACTTCCGCTTCGACCCACATTTTGCTTCCGCCAATATAGAAGGGATCGGGGAAGCCGTTGAGCTTGGCGTAGCGGGTCGCGCTGGTCTGGCTGCAGTTGAGCAAGGCCGCGATCTGTTTGAGGCGAATGAACTTCTGTATGGTATGCGACATGGTGTCCCCCTTTTTAATGAGGACAGACTGGTTCGCTTTGGATCAGCTGAAAACCGGCATTATTGATTTGGAACGCGGATCACGCGACCCGCGCTGCAAGGATGGTTCGCACCGTGGCTGATGAGGGTGGCCGATACCTTCTAGGATCAACATCGTGGGTAGCTGGGAATTCCTTAAATACGCAATTGACGAAGCGCACAAATGGTGAAGGCATGCCGTTTTTGGCGTCACGTCCCGAGGGTTTGCGTGCGAACACGCGCTCGTAGATCTCAGCGAGATCTCTGACGAAAGCATCACGCTCATGATCCGCTCGGTTGCCGCCGACCATCACGCTCATGCCTTCCCGCTGCATCTCCTCATTGATCCGTTCATAGTTCCTCAGGATATTGTCAGCCTCGTTGTACAGTCCGGCAAGTGAAAGGCCGTGCTGCCATCGACCATCTGAGAGAGGATTGTCGTCACGCTTCGGTATTGTCTGCAGCATAAATTCGGCCGGAGGTACAAATCGGGCCCAGCGTCCGTGAACGGCTAGCGCCATATGATGTAGCGCTCTGCCTCTCAGCTGCTCGTAGTAGCCGGTTTCACGATCATGCTTGACCAGCTGATCAGTCAGTTGGTCAGCAGCCAGTGTGATGGTGGCAGCGGCGTCACGGATCTGCCGGATCAACGCGAGAAAGCCCGTCTCTTCCAGTCTCTCGTGGCCGCTCTCGATGGAAAGGAGATAGGCCAGGCACGACCAAGCCAGATCAGCATGACCTACCTTCCCGATGAGGTCAGCAGCACTTTGCGTTATAGCGACCTTACGGTTGGGGCTCTTCCGCCCCGGTACGCCGGCACCGAAGGCGGCTAAAGCAAAATCTCTATCAAATATCATCTTGGCAGTTGCGGGGTCTACGACCCTCTTGCGGAGTTCGTAGGCTGTCGGTGCGTGCAGTGGCTTCTGTGAAGGCATGGTTTCCTCGCCGTAATCGGGGAGGCCCAATTACGGCGACGAACGTAAATCAATGATTACATTGCGGAAATCCTTTCGACCCAAGCCGCATGTGCGAGGCGATAGTCTTCGGCCGCAGAGAGCAGTCCGGACGGATTTAAATCGGCCGCAACCAACCTCCGATGAGCCTTAGAAAGTCGAGCGTTGCGCCCGATTCGATCGTCCGTGGCATCCGCGAGCTGGTCGATAGTATAACGGAGGCGTGGAACGCCTGCTGCTGCGGCTTCAAGTGTAGCGAGGCGTGCCGGATCTAGCAGGGATGCTGCAGCGAGTTGGCATGCGAAGCGGTACACTCTCGCCGCGATCATCTTCGTTGCTATTGAGTAGCCCTGCATCGGCTCAGCGATGAGGGCGCTCAACGGCGCCTTTCGCAGCAATCGAACGGCCTGAAGCCCGGGGGCGAGATGATCCAGCTTCAATTGACGGTTCTCGCGACCAGTGATGTCGGCCGGGAAGGATGCGGAACGGTCCTGATCATTGCACACGATCAAAACTTCGGCAATCCGACCATAGTCTTTTAGAATTTGGCCGATAAAGCGGCTTGTCGGGGCATTTGTGGACACGATGCAGTGGAACACAATTTTCGCCCCCTGATTGTAGAGCAAACGCCATACCGAACTTAGGAAGTCGAGAATTGGAAGGTCAGCGCTCATGAGTCCGGCGCCGAGATCGAAGATCATCGGGGCGTCACCAGAGGCGTAACGGCGGACCCAATCCGGAGCGTCTGTAGGGCCGCTGGCCCAGTTGAGCGCAACCACATGATCTTTCCCGATGCCGCGGGTCAGTCCACGATTGCCGTCATCGACGTCAATCAACACGGGACGATGACCACTCAGCGAAAGGGCCGCCTCGAGGACGTTCGCGACTTCGGTCTTGCCAGCCCCACCCTTCGGGGTGATGGTGATATGAACCGTGAAGGCTTGCGCAGGGGCTATCATAGCGCCTTTGATGAGAGGGCTGTCAGTCATCGCCACCATCCACCCAGCGCTGACCGAAGAACGTCCCGTTAGATTGTGATGGCGGCGTTGCGACCGAAACTTTAGCCGATTTCTTCCTGGAACTGTTGGGCGTCCGGCGCGGCGGGACGGCCCCGCGCTCATCGCAAAGACGGCGGAACGCGCTCTCGACCGACTCTTCCTTTACAGAGCCATCGTGTGCCAGCGCAGCCGCGATGACTGCCCAGGTCATACCGCGTCGGCGTGCTGCCATGATCGGCTCGAACCTATCGTCCACCTTGCCGATGACGCTGTTGAGTGAGCGCTTGCGCTCGACTGGCGCCGCGAGGAGGCGATCAGCATCCCGCCGCCATTTGTCTATTTCCTTCATATGACTTTCCCCTTTCGACACTGGCGTAAGTCACACGGCGGGGCGGTGAATAGTTACCCCGGTTGAGGTGGTTGCATTTGGCGGCGTTCGTTGAATTTGGTGATCACTCTCGTTGACCACTACCCCGGCGGGGATCACCTCGGCTGCATGCCCGGTCTTTCGCCCGATCCTTACAACGCTGTGTGCAACTTTGTTCGACTGACCGAACGGATAGTGCGCAGGTGCTCTGACGGCGACCAGGAACTTCTTGGCGACGGCTCACATATGGCGTTACGCGGTGTCGAGTCGTGTAGCGCTGCCCGCACCGTTGTTGCCGCGTCAGTGACGCGCTCTAGACAACGGCCTGGCGTAGAGGCCGAATGCTCGGCCGACTCTCCGCTCGCGAATGCGCGACAGCCGAATGGAGCGCCTGTTGTCTATCGGGGAGCTATCTTTCCGAGCAAGCAGCTGCCGGGAGACGCGGCGCGAGTGAATGCCTCATGCTGCAGCGGGTTTGCGGATCGTCAGACTCCCAACCCGACGGATCCGCAAGCGGGCCGACTGGCGGCACGGCGGTACGCGCATGGCGGCCGGCATAGCCTCGCTAGTGGGAGAGCGGTAACCGGAGACTGGCTGATCTCCCAGCACCTTCATGAGGCGTTGGAGGAAGTGGCGAGGACCACTCCACGAAGTTGGCAACGCATATTTAGCGCCAGTCATGTGACTTGGTATTTCGCTGATACGCGGTGCCGTTCCAAGCCGACCGGCAGCGGGCGAGCCGCCCCATATCACGCCGCGTCGGCTGATGTCCCCTTGAAGGCGAAGCCGGCAGGGCCCGAAGCGGCCCATAGACGGCTTTGCAGATCCTTCGCGTCGGGAAATGCGTCGCGCGGCCATGTGGTTGCGCGGATCAAGATTGGCGGCGTCTTAGCCCTCCCCGTGGATCACGAGAAGAACCGTCCATCGCTAGGCTTTTGCAAGGAGACCGCACGGCGCGTGCCAATGCCGGTGAACTGCAATGCGCAGATCAAAGTAGCGACGAGGGGCCTGACAATCTGGCCGCATGGCCGGCCCCGGTATGAAGGTGGGAGCGGTAGGAGCTTTGTCGGACGCCCGGCGGACGGGCTGCCGACATTTGTGGAGGAAATAGGTGAGCAGGATGGGGCCTGTAACCAGACCCATGCGCTCGGCGGGGAACCTTCTCGCGCTGAAGGGGGATTATGAGCAAGAACAAAGCTGTCGATACGCGAGTGTCGATTACCATTCACGTCACCCCGCCCGAGGCGCGGCGCCTTGAAGTGGACGCTGCGAATGTGGGCAAGACACGAAGCGCCTTGGTTCGGTCGCGCGTCTTGCGCCAGCCCGAAGACGGGGCGCCGCTGATGGCTTGTCTCGCGCAGCTTCTGCGCATCCATCACCGTCTAGATGATGTCTGCCAGCTGGACGACCCAATTCGCCGTGAGCTGCTGGTCACGGTCCGGGCGCTGACCGAGGCGGCGCGTGCCGAGGCCGCGGAATGATCGTCAAGCTCATCAAGATCGCCCGCCAGCCTGGGCTGCCGACGAAGCTGCGCGACGATGTCTATGCACTTACCAGATATGTGGTTGATGCCGATCCCTGGGCGCTGGCGATCGCCGACAAAGATCGGGTGCGGTCGCTCTCCGAATATCTCCATCATGCGGCCGAACTCGGCGTTGAGCCTGGGGAGAAAGCCGGACATGTGGGCGCGCGAAATCTGATAACCGGCACTTTGCGAGAGCAACAGATCGAGATGCTCGCCACAGCTTCCGCCGCCCCGCGTGTCGAGTACCCGATGGTTCACATCATCGTGAGCTGGCGCAGTGGCGAGGTGCCAACAACAGAACAGGTCGACGAAGCGGTAGACATTCTGCTCGAGACCGCCGGGCTGGACCGCTGCGCTGCTATTTACGCCGAGCACGTCAACACAGAAACTCGGCATGTCCACATTGCCGCGCTGCGCATCGACAAGGCTACCGGTGCCGCCGCCGGCAGCGAATGGCTTGTGGACGATCTGCACCAGGCTATCGCCCTGGTCGAGGAGAGACAGGGTTGGTCGCCAGAACCCAACGCGCTTTATTATGCACGCGGGGGTGCCGTGTTTGACGCCAAGGCGCGTCGTTGGTCCGCCGGTCAGGATGGCGTCGAGCCTCCAATACTCGATTCCGAAGTCATGATCCGCGACCCCTCCGGCCGACGCGTCCGGACACGCGACCGAAACGCCATTGCCCCTGCCATGCTCGATCAGCGCGACAATATCCTGGGGGCGCTCTCAGCCAGCGCCAGCTGGGAAGAGTTTCATTGCCGCCTCTATGCGGCCGGTCTGTCGTATGAAAAACGGGGAAGCGGGGCTCGCATTCATCTGGGGGAGCAATCGGAGAAAGCATCACGTATTGCGCGCGAGCTGTCGCTCACGCCTTTGGAGAAGCGTTGGGGCGCCTTCGTGTCAAGCGAGCGCGGTCGCAACGGTCCATTCGAAGCTTATCGCGTCGCCCACAAGGCGCAGCTTGCCCGGCTTCGAGCAGATCGCCGGGCGGCTGTCGCGTCGATCCGCGACTGGGCGGAGGCGATGATCAAAGACTTGCCTCGCCGATCGGTCACCGCAGTCGCCGAAGCTGTTCGAGGAGAGCGCGATGCGGCCATTCGCCAAGTGGATGAGGCGTTCAGAGCCGCCATTCGGTCCTGCACCGATGCGCGCTTTATCAAGTTGGAAGAATGGAAGAAAGCTGGCGCGCCGCCGTTCCCTCCAGAAATCGCCTCACCCGCCATCCTGCTTCCTTCGTCCCCTAGCCGCGAGGCCGACTGGAGGGCTCCCGCAAGCCTCCGCCCTGAGACTGAGAAGTGGCAGACCCGTTACTATGATGCCGAGGATAGGCTGATGCTGACCGACCATGGCAGCATCATCATTGTTCATCAGCCCGATATCGTCGATGCGGTTGACGCGGCGCTTTTGATGGCGGCGGAGCGATGGGGATCAATCCGGGTACGGGGATCGGACGCGTTTTTGCAGAAGTGCGCTGAACGAGGCGCTGAACTTGGTCTGTCATTAGTGGGTCCGGATGGACAGCCGCTGGTGAGCGCATCGCCTGCCGAGTCGCGCCCGGAAATCGGCGCTGAGCCAGATCAACCGGTAGAAATGCCATTTGTCAGCCACACGGAGGATCCGGTTCGAAAGGCGACGATCCGGCAGCTAATGTCTGACCTTGACGACTTCGGTTATGTCCCGGTCCGTCGGCTTGCTGATGGAAATCTAGAGGTTGAATATGAAGAGGATCAGTTCGACCCCCAGCCGGCCTTGCATATGGCGGCGCTGTTCAACGAGGACGAAGATATCCAAGCGCTTCTCCGCCGCCAACGTGAAGCCATGCTCGATTTTGTTGAACGTGAACTCTGCGTTTGGCCGGTAGCGCTTGTGAAAGACGATGTCGTGAAGTCGTTCAGCGGCAGGAAGGATCGGCTTGGCCGCGCCGTTTTCCTGGCCTTCGATGATCCCGATTTTGCTATGATGTTAAGACGGGTCGAACAGGCTCGACGTGAACGCGAACGTGAACGTGAACATGAGCGCCGGGCAACGCGAGACGCTAGGCGACAGTTTTGGCAGGCTGCTCAGTTCGAGCAGCAGCGAGATAGATCTGATAGGTTCGCAGCGATCGAACCGGAAATGCCCACGCTGCCGCCCGTCCGGGGCGGCATCGGCGATTGAGTGGGAGAAAGGGTGGAAAACATTGTCTGTTCGGGACGAATGGGTTTGCCTCTACATGCGCGCAAAGGTCGGATGAGGGCTACCAAACGAAGCGCTTGCCAGTTGGAAAGCTTTCGAGCTGCACAATCAAGAGAAACCTCGTGAGGCATTTCGTTGGTTCTGCTGCCCGATCCTTTTAGACGCGTCCGCAGGGTATACGGTCAAGTCACATCGTCCAGGAACTCGGACCCGGGCGAAACGCCAGAGAGCATCAGGTGATCGCGTGCTCGGGTCGCCGCAACATAAAGCAGATGGCGCTCGGCATCTTGGACGGCTTCTAGCTCGGCCATGTCACCGATGCCGGCCAGCCGTTCGGGATCCGGGAGGACGTCCTCATCCAACGCCATGACCACGACTGCCCTAAATTCCAGACCTTTGGCGTCGTGTATGTGAATGACGGGCAGTTCTGTGCCGGCCGCCTTGACCGCGGCGCGGCCACGGGCAAGTTGGTGCTTGCTGCGAACTAAGATTGCAATTTCGGATTCGGAGATGCCTTCTGACAATCTGGCGCGCAACCAATCCGAAACACCCGTGATCTCGTCTTCGTGAACATCAAAAAGTTTGATCAGTGGCTCTGGACCGTCAAACACTGACACCGTTCCGCACCGCTGTTCCTCATTTCCGTCTTGATCGATGATTTCTGGCGTCAGCAGGCGATCAGCGGTGCGGCGGATCTGGTGCGACGTGCGATAGCAGACCTTCAGTACCTGCGCGCGGCCGCGCACGTCTAAACCGAGCTTTGCCCAAGAAAAGGGCAGGTGGAAGATGCGCTGTCCGAGGTCGCCGGTGAAGAATAACGCATCCGGCGAACCTGACCGGCTGACGGCGGCCAGAAATCGCGCTTGGGCGACGGAAAGATCCTGCGCTTCATCGATGACCACATGGGTGAAGGGCAGTCGCCCACCTTCGCTGATCCATTGGGTGAGGCGACCATATATGTTCGCAGCTGTTACGACACCGCGCAACCTTAGTCGTTCGCGCACGAAGGCGAAAACCTTCCACGCGCTTTCTCGCTGCTTTGGACCCAGCCGAGTGCGACGACCGACCCTCGGCACTCCTGCGTAGCTTTCCAGATTGTGTAATCCCCAAGCATCGACCAATTCGTCCCACTCTTCCAAGAGGAAGGCGGGGCTATGGCCGGCACCAAGTCCAGCCTCCACTGCGGCGTTAATTGCTGCCATAACCTGAGACGCAGTCGCCAGGTTAGGTTGCCCGAAGGCATGGGTATAGAGTTCGTGGGCGGCCTGATCGATAGCCCGCACCGTCAACCGCGCACGAATTTCCGGTGATGCGTCTGCCATCAGGTTGGCCTTGTCGGCGAGACTCGCAGCGAGCGGCTTCGAGAAGGTCGTGAGTAGCACACGCGCATTCGCCCCGCGCGCCAAATGAACGGCGCGATGTAGTGCGACGATCGTCTTCCCTGTGCCAGCCGATCCGGAGATGCGCGCAGGCCCGTTCCAGTCCCGCGTCACCGATGCGCGCTGTGCGGGATGCAGAAATACCACCCATTGAGCGAAGGGTGCGTCCAGCGCCGCCTTAAGTTCGTCGATCCCGTCGACCACACGGAATCGACGTTGTGCATCCGGATGCGTGAACGGATCTGCGCCCGCGTCAGCCTGAAGCCCGACATGGTCCTGCAGCCGGCCACCCGTTGCAAAGTCGAGCAGAGCCTCGGCCGCTTCATCCGGAAGGGACGCAAACAGACCATCTACGCTCGCTTCGTCAGCAGATCTGACCGCGTCCAGCCAATCGCGAGGTACGCCGACATTCAGCAGGTCGTCTTCGGACAATTGAGCAAATGGGCAATGCACCGCAACCGTGGCGGGTGCGGAACCTTCGACCATTTTAATAAAAGCGAGGCGCTCCTCTTTCCGCTCAACTACCTCGACTAATTGCATTGCGCCGGTGCGCTCGTGCGGTACCAGCTTGCGGCGTTCGGCCCAGCGATAGGCGCTGTCATGATGTCCGACCCACGCCAAGAGCGTGTGCTCGCCATCCTTGTGCAGAACGATCCGGATGTCCTGGCTGACGCGCGCCGTCCAGAAACCGGGTGCCGCCTCGACACGATGAATCGACAGGCCATTGCCGCTTTCCTCCTGGGCCAGATCGAAAGCGGTGATCTTCACCTGCTTCTGCTCGGCAGCAGTGAGGCGATCTAGCGCCTTAGTGAAGGTCGAAGCGTAGAGGAGTGTCATTTTAGATCAACGGCGTTCTCGACTGACTCCACCGCCACTTTGATGTCGTCCAGAGATGCGCCGCCTATGCCACCAAAACCCCCCGCGATGCGATCTCCCAAATCATCAACCGCATCACGCATCTTGGTAGTATTGTAGCCCGTGAACTCATTAAAATCGTTCCTGACGCCGCGGATCTCCTCGATCAAATCCTCGAGAAGGTCTGCTATCCTGTGCAAGTCAGCCATCGATCATACCCCCACCACCTTCATCACCTCATCTCCGAGGTGGTTGATCACCTTTACCGCTACCTTGCCCCCCTTGGGCTTGGGGAACGGCCTCGACCTTATGCGCTTCAGGCTTTCCCAGGCGTCGGCGTCGATCTCTGCCTTCAGCGTCGTTTTCAGCGCCTTGTAGGGATCGTTCGCGCCAGGGAAATAAGCGTGGCGGACGAAGAAGCTCTCATAACTATAGTCGGTGTCGATGAACCAGACGGCGATGTCATCGGCATCGCCGCTGACGATCTCGCCGCCCTTATACATGTCGACGCCGGCCACTTCGATGCTGATGCAGCCGTCGGGTTCCTCATGCACCTGAATGTCCGGTTCGCCGAAGACGGTAAACAGGTTGCCTGCGCCGGTGTTGGCGAGATCCGGCATGTGTAGGTCGGGGTTGATCCGGGCCTGCAATACGGTGAGCGCGCCCATCCGGTCGAACTCCGACGCATGGGCATCGAAGTTGAAGGAGGCAGCTATCAGCAGGTCGAAGCCCGCCTCCATCGCCTCGCGCGCGGCGGCGGTCAGGTCGGCACGCGCGACGGTGCCATATTCTGGGCCGATCAGAATGGCGGCGCGGCGGGTGGGGCTGTCGGCCAGCGTGTCGCTCTCGCCCTCGCTCGCCTGCCGCACCGCGCCCTCGGCGCAGATGAAGCGGCCGGGCCAGGGTTTCAGCGAGGAGAAGACTAGCCTGTCGGCCTTGTGCGGTTGCTGCACACCAGATCGTTTGAGATTTTCCAGCACCATCGCGGCAAAGTCGGCGCTTTCGGTTGCTGCGCCAGCCTGACGCCGACCCTCGGCAGCTTCCAGTTCGTCGAACAGACTGTCGTCCACATCCATTGCGGGGACGCGATGGGGCGACAAACTCTCGACCGTGAAGGGTCCGGCCACTCGGACGCGGCTCTTGTCCTCATAGGGCTGGTCATAGAGATATTCTGTGTCCGCGTTGGCGGCGATGGAGGCGTCGATCTCCTTCTGAAGGGCGATGCGCGTTTTCCACCATCGCGCATGCAAGGCGCCAACTGTTACGAAGCCCTCACCGCCCCCATGTGGAATGCCAGCCTTATCTATCTCGAGTTCGCGCGGGATTTGCCATTCTTCCCAAGCCGTGCCCAGCGCCTCATTTAAAGCCGCACGCAGAGGCTCAAGCATTCCCTGATGCGCTGCCCAGATTGTATCGATTTCGGCATTGTTGGCGATAGACTTGAGCGTGATGTGCGGCACGCGCTTATAGACGAAGCCCTGCCGAATACGGCCGTAGGTGGGTGCATTTGCGGGGACGGAGCGCGTCACTTCGCCCTCCTTCATCTGGCCTTCGCGGCTGTCGGCCAGCAGATACCAAGAATAGCGCGCCCCCATGATCCGCGCGCGGGCAAGCGCCAGCGCGACGCGGCTGGTGTCTATCGTGATCCAGCGTCGGCCCCATTGCTCAGCGACATACGCGGTGGTGCCCGATCCGCACGTGGGATCGAGGACAAGGTCTCCGGGGTCAGTCGTCATCAGAATGCAGCGCTGAACTACATTTGCCGAAGTTTCGACGACATACTGCTTTCCTAGGGCAGCTCGCGTATCTGTCCACAGATTATTATAAGGCTGAACTGGAAAGTCTGAGTGCCTCTGGACGTAATATGGAAGTTTTCCAATCTTTATAAGGCGATTTGCCTTGATCAATGTTTCCATGCCGCTGCGATTGGTTCTCCAGCTCTTTTTCGAAGTTTCAAAATTTTCGCCTTGAAACGTGAAAGGATATACGCAAGTCGGTGTAAAACCAGAAGAATACAAGGCTCCTCTGGCGAAAACATCGTCGCCATCTGGAACGAGAGCAGGATTTATCAGCTCTTCATTGGTGAGGCGGCGCGGTGTTCCGTCATTTCGCATCGCCCACGTGTATTCACTTCCGTCTCCGGTACCTTTGAAATTGAGGAGTTGCCTGTATTTTACTTGATCTTTTGATTTTGCATACCAGAGTATGAAATCACATACGGTCGGCAGTCCGCTCGCTCCCAGCGGACTGCTGGTGCGATAGCTAATCATCGACATCAAATTTTCGGAGCCGAACACTTCGTCCATAAGGGCGCGAAGCCTATGGACGTTGTCAGGGCCGATCTGGACGAACACCGACCCGCTTTCGACAAGAAGATCTCGTGCTACCGTCAGCCGGTCACGCAAATAGGTCAGGTAGCTATGGATGCCGTCCGCCCATGTGTCGCGGAACGCCTTCACTTGCTCCGGCTCGCGGGTGAGATGGTCGGCTTTACCGTCCTTTACATCGCGGCTGGTGGTGCTCCACTGGAAGTTGGAGTTAAACTCGATTCCATAGGGCGGGTCGATATAGATGCACTGCACCTGTCCCTTGAGCGCTTCGCGTTCAGCTAGGCTCGCCATCACCTTAAGGCCATCGCCGAGAATCATGCGGTTCGACCAATGCTGGTCATGCTCATAAAATTCTGTGCGCTGGGCTGGATCGATCCCATTGAAGTCGGCGAAGAGGTCTGGGGCGTCCTCGGGTTCATGGCGGCGCATGGATGCGCGCTTCAGGTCTTCCACCAGCGCCTTGGGGTGGATCTTCTCCTGAATGTAGAGCGGCGGCGCCTCTACGATCAGGTCGGACCAGTCGGCGACATCCTTGCCGCGCCAGACGAGCTGCGGGTCCAGATCTGGGTTGCGCCGCTCATAGGCAGCGCGGATCGGCGTCTTAACCTCCGGCGGCACGAACGCCTCAAGCTCCGCCGTCGGCGCGTTGAGCCGCGTCGCCTCATCGTGGGTAAGCGTTTCAACGGTAAGCGGCTTCTTGGCCATCAGGCGACTTCCTCAATTACATCTTCTTCATCGAGAGTCAGGCCGTCATCGTCCGCGTAACCCTCCATGGGTTCGTCTTCACTGAACGGCACTGGTTTGCCTTGGGCCCCAGCGGCAAGCTCAGCCAACGCAACTTTGCGCGCTTTCCAGAAGCCTTCGAAATCGTCAGCGCGGAGCGTCGTGGGTTCGATCAGATGCGACCGGAGAATGTCGTCGAGTGCGTCGGGGGAAAGGCCATGTTTTTCCTCAATGCGGGCGAGATAGACGCTGGGCGCATTGCCGCCGATGGCGATGTTGGTTCCCTTCGACAGTGCGGTCTTGTTGATGATGCTGTTATAGCGCTGCGGAGGTATTCCCTCCTTTTCGCACCATGCCCGAGGGAAAATATGGTGGATGTCCAGCGCGTCTGCGTAGACGGTCATCGTCTCCACGCCCTTGCCAGTGATGAAGTCACGGCAGCCGCTCCGCATCAAGAGAGCGTGAAATCCCTTATAGGCAGCTGAGAGGCGCGATCGGAGTGTATCTAGCCGCCTCGCCTGAAACGATGTATCGCCCACGGTGCGAGGAACCGGGCCGCCTTCCAACCAAGCGAGGAGGTCCGGCACGTCGCGCGCAATCTTCGTCTCGGTCGCTGAGCCGTAAAACTCTCCCAACACGCCTGCCCAATACCATTGCGCCAGCTTGTTCAGGGCCGCGGCGTTACGAAGATGCGACGGCAGCAATGCACAGGTTGCGGCGAGCGAAACCATTTGTGGAGGATACGGCACGTCGCGACCCCAGAGGATTTTCTGCTCGTTCAAAAATTTGGCGACCTCGATGAAGCCAGCCTCAACCGCGTCCGCATGCTTTTGGTAAGCCGCGAGAGGAAGGCCTAATAACGCCTCGCGGGTACAGGTGATCGCGGGCACATCTTTGCCAGTGGCCCCGTTTGCGGCAGCTTGTAAACGCAGTTCGCGGGTATGCAGGACGGTGCAGGCTTGCAGGAAATCCGTAGACGCCAAGTCTGCAAAAACGCCCTTTGACGGCACCTTTTCCCGCAACCGACCGAGGCGGCCATGCTTGCGCTGCGTACCGGCCCAATCTTCTCGGAGGTCAAATCCCGCCGCAGCGTAGATTGCCGTGACCAATTCGAATGCGTCTAGCTTCTTGCCACCGACATTCACCTTTTCAAAGACGGTGCAGACAGCTTCCCTGCTATTGTCTTTCGACAGTTTGATGACCGGCATCGCGTATGACTGGATGCGGTTCAGCACTTCGTTCTGGAAGCGCTGGATTTCCTCCATCCGCTGTTCGCCCTTGGCACTCCAATGACTGATGCAGCCCAAGATCCAGGTGAGTGGGTCAAGCGTCTGGTTGAGCGGGAACAGCATCTGCTCATATTCCCGCTCAGCTGTGGAAAGATCGAGTTCCACATCCTTGCCGAAATTAATCATTCGGATGCGATCGGGCGGCACCATCTCGATCGCTGCCTCAATATCGGCCATCGGCTCCAAAGCGCCTTCGATACTCAGATAAAAATAGCGTTCGACCACTTGGCCCTTGGCGGTGCGGACCCGCGCCGGCTCCTTGGAATAGATCGTCTTGTAAAGGGAGGTCATCCGCTGCTGTCCATCCAGCAGTAGATGCTCCGGCGCGATCGAAGCGACCGAGGTTCCTTCGATCCCGCGCGGTTTGAATTCGATTGAGCCGCCCCGTTCGAGCGTTAGCAGCGCACCGACCGGAAACCCCTTGGCGATGCTTTCCAGCAACGACCGAACGTCGCCCTCATTCCAGACATAGTCACGCTGAAATTCGGGCAGTTGCAGCTTTCCGTCATGGATATGGCCCAGCAGCTCTTTCAGGCTGGTCTTGGTCGTATCGAAGCTCATGCGTTCACCCCACCCATTGTCATTTCATCAAGCCATGCTTCCACCTTCGCCGCGAACTCGGTGGCGATGGTCCAAACATCGGTAAATTCTGCATATCCCCAGCGACCGTGCTCAGTGAGCGCGTTAACGCCCGGCACCCACAGGGTCCGCATAGTTTCCGCCTTGTCCTTGTCGTCTTCGTCGCGGGCGCCCTTGATCTCCACGACGACGTTGAGCGGATCGTCGGCACCACATCCATCATCAACGCGCAAGATAAAGTCCGGCCGATACCGACGCGCTTCGCCGCCTGCGCTATACGGGACCTCGAAACCGAGATTGTGGTTTTTTACCCATGCCCGGACGCGCGGGTGTTTGTCAGCGACCCGGCAGAATTCCGCCTCCCAATCGCTGTCGATCACCGCATAATTGATGTGGCAGCGATCACCCGTCTCATAGCGATCCTTACTGGTCATGAAGCTGACGTGGCGGGTGCTGCCTTCGCGATTATACGGGTCGAGCATGGCGAGGATGCGCCCGCCGCCTTCCTGGCCACGAGTGATAGCTGCCATGATCCGGTCAGCCACGCGATCCGCGATGTTGTAATAGAGAAGCTGAGCGGGCTGAGTGCCGCCGGCCAGGACAAGGTATTCGGCCATCCATTGTCGCACGATCGACTTCATCTGGATGATCAGGCCGACATTGGGCCGTTCCCCGGCGTTGGTCATCTTCCGTTTCACGATCCATTCGGCGAGCTTTAGGTGGATCGTTGCTGCGCGCGTGTCGGCAAGGTGCTCGATCGTGAGGTCAGCCGTCTCGCCAATGATGCCAGAGTTGATGGTTTCGGTCGCTCCGACCAATTCTGGGGTCAGCTCGAGCGAGGAGTCTTGGGAGAATGCCGCTGACAGACGTTCGCTCGGTAATTCAGTGCGATATCCTTCAACACGGGGGTATCGGATTTCCGATCCATCGCGCGCGGGACTGATGGCATGCACCCGCTCCATATTTTCCGGCCGCTTCGGTGCAGCAACGACGGGTTGTGCGGTAAAGTCGAAGGGGATACCGAGCACGTCCGCATATTCAACAGCGAAGTGCCCGTCAGGCTGGATCTGATAGGATTGGCGCCGGAGGGCTCTGCCAATGACCTGCTCACATAGAAGTTGCGTTCCGAAGGCCCGAATGCCCAGCACATGGGTGACGGTATTGGCGTCCCAGCCTTCGGTCAGCATGGATACGGATACCACGCAGCGAATGCGCTCGCCCAGCTGCCCTTTTCTTCCTACAGTGTTCATCACCTCGCGCAGGATAGCGGCGTCATCAATCTTTTCGGCGGCGGCGCGGTCGCCGGTGCGTTGGATCAGTTCATCCTTGAATCGGGCGATCTCGTCTTTGGCCGCGTCCCGGAACTCAGTGCTGATCGATTCGCCACTTTCAAGCTGCTGGCTGTCGATCAGCAACGTACGCATTTTCGGTAGAGCCGTGCCATCCGGATCAAAGTTGCGGAAAAGGGCGCACTTTCCCGTGACCGGCGTCACATTGCCTTCGGCATCCTCAATTTCGTAGCCAGCGATGTAATCATGGACCAGCTTCGATGTGGCGGTGTTGTTGCATACCACGATGAACACCGGGTCGACGCCGACGCCAGCGTCCCGCCAGAGGGCGTGGGTTTTCTCATAGTGGCCATAGAGAGCGTCGATGGCGGTCAGCAGTTCGTTCGGCAGCTTTTGGGGATCAAGGCCCTTGGCGTTGCTTCGGCCTTTTTTCGGGAGCTGCTTTCCAATATGATCCCACAGGTTACGGAACATGGGCGTGTCGCCACCTGGCACATTGTCCATGACCGGTACGCGCGGAAGTTTCACGATGCCGCATTCGATCGCGTCCATCAGGCTGAAATCCGACATGACCCACCCAAACAGCGAACCTTCGCGATAGCCCGATCCACGCAGGAAGAAGGGTGTGGCGGAGAGGTCATAGACCATCGAGACGCCCAGCTCACGCTTGACCGCTTCGATGCCCGAGATCCACAGTCGGGCGGCTTCGTTATTCTCCTTGGCTTCCGCCAGTTCGTCCCCTTTCAGTTCCTCACCCGGAAGAGGAGGGCGTTCGCGATAGCAATGGTGCGCCTCGTCATTGAGGACCACGATGTTCTTCAGGCCCATCAATTGACCGGCCACACGCCGGATCATGGCCCCGTCGCTCTCTGGCTTTGGGGTGGTGCGCAGCGCGGCCTGCTGCACCTTGTTGAGGGGTAGCTCGTCCTTCTTCTTGAAGGCGTGATAATTGGTGATGACGATCTTTGCTCGACCAAGGTCGAGCAGCATGTCCTCCGGGACAATCTCGCGACTTTCGTAATAGCTGTCCGGATCATTCGGCTGAAGGACGCGCAGGCGATCTTTGATCGTAATGCCCGGTGCAACGATCAGAAAGCCCTTGGAGAAGCGCTTAGCGTGGGGGTGACGTACGGCATTGAGGGTCTGCCAGGCGATCAGCATCGCCATGACTGTCGTCTTGCCCGCGCCGGTCGCGAGTTTCAGCGCCATGCGCATGAGTTCAGGATTAGCCGCTTCGTTAGCGGCTTCCAGATGCGTCCAGAATCGGCGTCCCTGCGACGATGATCGCGGTGCCACCTCAGTCAGCCAGATCACCGTCTCCACCGCTTCAACCTGGCAGAAGAAGGGACGCTGATTGGCGAAGGGGTGCATGCGCCAATGGCGAAGCAAACGCGCGGTGGTGGGCGTAACCTGCCATTGGCTTTCCGGCAGGGTCCGCCAACTCTCTACCGCCGATCGGATGCCGTTAATAACCTCGGTGGGGTTGTATTCCTGACCCGTTTCATCTGCGAGCAGATCGGCTTGGATCGCCTTGCCGCGAACCTTTTTGGCCTTCGGGATGGGCGACACCAAGGCGCTCTGGCGGCGGCGGGAAACGACGACGCTGGTCGGCTGCCCGTTTGCATCCAATTCCCAGTGACGAGTCGGTTCGTCGTAGGGCGAGTTCAGAATAGGCGATTGAAAAAAGACTTCACTCAACTCAACGCCCCCTAAAACCGTCACGATTCACCTGCCCCCAGGTCCTAGTCCTGCATGGGTTTCGGAACCAGTCTCCGTCAAGCATCTTGCTGAAGAATTGGAAATATTTGATCACCGGATCGCCTTCTTTCTGTGGATTATGAAAGGGCACCACGGCGCGAAAAAGTGCCGGGCCGAACCGCTGGCCATCGCGCAGCGGTCGGGAGTTGCCTACGGTCAGTTTTGTCTCGCTTGATCGCAACGGCCGTCACACCCCGCGAATTCATCCAGTTGCGAGGAAATGCCTCAACTGAAATTTGTCATGGTTAGTCCTACGTCGTCGCAGTCGGTCTGAGGCGCGGTTCGCACTTGAGTCTGATTAGGCGCTGACTACTGTAAGCTCGCTACGGCCTCGTGCGACGGGCGTCACCTCAATCTTCACGGGGATCCGTTCCTTTATCTCGTCGACATGGCTGATAACGCCCACTCGGCGCCCGGTCGCATGAAGATGCTCTAGGACGGACAGGGCTTGGCCGAGGCTGGCGCCGTCCAACGCGCCAAATCCCTCATCGATGAACAGGCTTTCGATCTTGAGGCCCCGGCCGGTCGACATCTCGGCAAGCCCGAGTGCCAGGGCAAGGCTGATGAGGAAGCGCTCGCCGCCTGAAAGATTGTGTACCCCGCGGATCTCGCCAGCCATGTCATGGTCAATGACTTGGATAAGCATGTCGCCACCAGGAGCGCGTTGCAGTTCGTACCGAGGTTTGAGATCGCTGAGCCTTAAATTTGCGTGCGCCAGCAGGCGATCGAGCGTTAGCCCTTGGGCAAAGCGCCGGAACCGAGCGCCCGTCGCATCGCCGATGAGTTCATCAAGCGCGAGCCATACCCGTGCCGCGGCTCGCTCGCGTTCCAAGTCGGCACGAAGCTTTGTGGTCTGCGTCCGAACCTCATCATCCCGGCGCAGGACAAACTGGGCATCTTGGAGTGCCTGCTGGGCCGTCTCGTCAGTTTGTTTGGCTTCGTTGACTGCTTGGGCAAGGGTTTCGCCAGAGAGGGAAGGAGGGTCAGTCTGATCGTGGCGGCTCAGATCCTGCTGTCGTTGGGTCAGGAGGGCAGCAGCCTGTTCTGCGGCCCTGTCGATGTTGGCAAGAGCCGCAGCCTCCTGATCGATGGCCTCCTGTCCCGCTCGAGCTGCGTCGGCGACGGCGTCTTCTTCGATCGCCAACTCAGTAAGGCGCGCGTGAAATCGACCTTGGCGATCGAGATGGTCCTTGATCCTGCGCTCTGCTTCTTGGTCCGCGGACTCTTTGTGAGCTGTTGCGCCCGCCTGCTGCTCTCGCGCCTTGCTGGCCTCTACTTGGGCAACTTCCAAAGCGCGGCGGCTCTGCGATAGGCCCGCTTCATTGCGAGCGACGACGATATCCACCGTGTCGCCGTCAAGCAGGCTTTTCCGAGCGTCCGTTTGCCGAAGCTGATCTTCCTCCCACCCCTTAGCTTGAGACTCGATTTCGTCGAACCGGGCGGCGGCTGTGGCGGTCTCTGTACGCGCGTCAGCAACCGATTTCTCCAGCCCCGGAATTGCGGCGAGAAGCCGTGAATGTTCAGCAGAGTGGGCGCGCCAAGCCTCGGCAGATTCATCGAGCCAGGCTGCGGGGTCAGGTAACTGTCGCCAATCTGCGCTTCCGCCGAACCTGGCGTCGATCGATCGCGCGAGCCGATCTCGTGTTTCGGTAGCGTGCGATCGTCGCTCCACTATGCCGCTCAATTTCTGTTCGATATCGCGCGCTGTCTGAGCGGCGAGACCGGAGGCTGCGCGGCATTTTTCCCACTCGTTTCGAGCCTTTTCATCCGCGACCTGCGCGATCGTGACCGCGGTCTTCGCCTCCGTCATCGAAGCGCGCTGCTTATCCAGCGCGGCGAGTTCGCTTTGCAGAGTGGCTTCGAAGTCCGGCCCGGCCGGATCAAGGTCCACCGAACTGCACTTTTCTGACAGGACTGCAAAGGCAGATTGGGCATTATTGCGGGCCGCAGCCAATGCAGCGGTCTGACTTTCTATGTCGTGGTCCAGCCGGAGGATTGACTGGTCAGTAGCCTGGATCCCTGTGGCCAGAGCGGCCTCTTCAGCGGTCTTTGAAGACAGTGAGGCGTCCAGCTGGGCGATGCGCTCCCGCTGCTCCCGAAGCTGTAGGCCCAAGAGCGAGTCGATCGCACTCAATGCGTGTTCGGTCGCCCCGCAAACCGGGCAGGCCTGTCCATCCTCAAGCGTGGCGCGAAGTTGCATTGCCGCTTCGCCCGAGGCCGTTTCGGCTAGCTCGCCGGCACGCCGTGCCTCCTGCAATTGCGCTCGCAGAATAGGAAGGGAGGAGCTGACCTGGGAATGCCGGACGACCAGATCTTTGCGGTCGGCCTTAGCGTCATCGAGATTGCTGCGCAGACGAACTAGGAGGTCACGGGATGTTTGTACCTGAGCTTCTTGATGCTTCCAGTCTACTAGGAGAGGAGAAAGACCTCCCAGGCGATCCCGTTTTTCAATGAGCGCTGAGAAGGCAGCATCGGATGGTGCTGATGCCTTAGCCTCGTCCAATATGTTGCGAGCCCATGTGGCAGCGGCGCCGGTTCCCTCTTCCGCTGCCTTGGCGGCTTCCCATGTGGCGTTGGCCTCTATTTTGGAGGCCTCTGCTTCCTTTGCGCTCTCTGAAAGTTTGGACAGCGTTATATCGACGGCTGCGATCTCGACGAGCTCTGCAGCGAGTTCCTTCTCCTGTGCAGCCAATGTGGCAAGCCCGGCGTTCGCCGCAAGCCACGATGCCTGGCCGTCACGAGTTTCTGCAGCCTCTGCCAACGAGATGTTGGCGGCCTGCTCAAGCTCCCGACATCTGGACAGGGCTTGCGCGCGCGTAGCGCGGACGCCTGCTATGCCATCAAGCGATGCGTTTGTTTCGGACAGCTTCCGGTCGAGCACACGGGCTTCTTCGATCTCAGGAGATTGAGCGGCGACCCGTTCCGTCTCAAGCTGGAGTCGAGCTGCTGCATGGCTTTCTTCAGCTGCCGTCTGTGTCGCGCGTTCGCTCGCCTGCTCAAGTTCACTTTGCCGCACCAAAACAGTTTGGCGCGCTTCCTGCGCCAGCGTGGCCGCATCCTGGACGGCGGTCCATTCTCCTGCGAGGGCGAACGCGGCTTTACGCAGGCGCAATGTCTCATGCCGAGGGGCGGCTTCTTCGCGGACAGTGTTCGCGGTCGATACGGCTAACTCACATTCCGTCACCTTGTCGGCCAAGGCCGTACGATCGCTTTCCCAGCGAGCGGCTTTGGAGAGTTCTCCAATCGTAGCCGCGGTTCTTTCCGCGACGTCCTTCGCGGCACTGTGCTGCTCTTCGGCCGTCCGGCGTGCTTCGTCGTCGAGGCCGTTCTGCGCCTCAATGCGATCTAGGATTGCCTGCTGCTGGGCCCGGAGTGTCGTTGCCTTTTCATGAGCTGCGCGGCCAAGAGTCGCATAAATATGCGACCCGGTCAGCCGTTCGAGTAGCTGGGCGCGCTCGTTATCGTCAGCCTTGATGAAGGCCTCGAAATCGCCCTGTGCCAGGAGGACGGCCCGACGAAACTGCTCGGCGGACAAACCGACGAGACGGTGAATCTCCGCTAGCGTTTCAGTTTTGGTCCCACCCAAGATCTCGCCGTCAGCAAGGCGAGTGAGGTTGTGCCGGGTGGCCTGCATGCGGCCATCGGTCTTCTGACGAGCGCGCTGCACGGTCCACCGGGCGCGGTAGCGCTCTCCGTCTCGCCCAACAAAGTCGAGCTCGGCGAAACCCTCGCCTGAGCCATGCCGAAGGATGGCCCTTGGGTCTCCGGCCGACAGCTCGTCACCTTGGGCAGTTTCGAACTTGGCCCGTGCCGGTGCTGCGCCGAGACGTGGTACCGAATCGAACAATGCCAGGCACATCGCGTCGAGCAGGGTAGATTTCCCTGCGCCTGTTGGGCCGGTGATTGCAAAGATGCCGGCGTCGCTCAGTGGCTCGGCTTCGAAATCAACTTCAAAGTCGCCGTTCAGGCTGGCGAGATTACGGCCGCGGATTGACAGGACACGCATTAGGCGTCCTCCCTCGATGTTTGTGTCTCGATGAGAAGGGTTTGAAACGCCTGCTTCAAATCGTCCGGCGGTTCGCTGCCGTGAGCCCGCTCGAACAGCTCTGCGAAAACGGCATCAGGAAGGAGTTCGGCCAGATCTAGCTCGCGCTCGGCGATGGCTTGGTTGGTGGCCTCACGAGCCGAGATCCGTGCAATGCGCGTCAGCCGCACAGCCTTCCCATCGAGCGCCGCCATGATTCGAGCTTGTAGGTTCGGTTCAGGGCCATCAACGAGGACTGAAACTTCCACAAACGGATGCAGCCCGCGAGGAAGATCGGGATCGAAGCCCAATCCCTGGATTTCGATCTCAACCTCGCCGATCGGCTTTGGACCGTCGGCTGGGATCGTCAGAAAGGGGACGAGGCGGGGAATTTCTTCCTCTCGGACGCTCGCGCCGCTCGGCGCCAGATCGACTATGCTGACTGAATGGCGGTAGAGCCTTTCCGTTGCGGACAGTGGGAACGGCGAACCCGCATAACGGATCAGCGTGTCGCCCTTGATCATCTGAGGGCGGTGAAGATGGCCAAGCGCAACATAGGTTGCTCGGTCGTCAAAAAGGGCTGTGGCTTGGGCTTCCTCCCCGCCCACGGTGATTCGACGTTCTGAATGTTCAGAGATGTCCCCTTCCGCGACGTGAAGGTGGCCGGTCACTATGAGAGGCAATCCGTCTGCTGATGCAGCGCCCGCCGTCAGAACATTGGCGTACAACTCTGGGAGCCCGCCAGGACCCATATCTCCAGGCCGGCAGTAGGGAACGGCTGCCAACCATGCTGCGGGCTTACCCGTCCGATCGGTGAGCGGGATCAGCAACCGATCGAGGTCTGCCACGCCATTTGCGCGGGGCAGGGAGCCCACAAGGTGAATACGCCCAGGTCCGAGAAGTGCGGCAGGTAGATTGATTCTCGCTGCGCTGTCATGGTTCCCGCCAATGATGACGATCTGCAGATTAGGGCAGCGCGTCGTAGCATCCCGAAGAAACGCATAAAGGCGTGCCATGGCTGACGCCGGCGGGTTCGCCACATCGTATATGTCGCCCGTGACGAGCAGCAGATCCGCTTCTTCGACTATTAGACGATCAAGGAGCCAGGAGAGAAATGCGTCATGCTCTGTCTCTCGTTCATGGCTGAAAAGCTCATGCCCGATATGCCAGTCAGAACTATGGATCAGTCGGAAGGCCGGTATCGATTCGGTCATGGGTTGAGCTTCGCAAAATGGGCGACAGAAATGGACGTAACTCGATTGCGAGGGAGATGTTCAGGGTTGGCTTAGAAGCCATCTCCGCTCTGGCAGAGGTGTCTGGCAAGGACGATCATGGCTTCTGTGTCCCGCCCGCAATACGCTCGTAGCGCCGTATCGAGTGCCGCTCGGCGGTCTTCCGTCGTTGCGGGGGATATGGCCTCCAGATATGCGGTTTGGGCGTTCCCGCCGTCTTTGACCTCCAACTCTGAATAATCAAGGTCTGGGGCCACTGTGGGCAGAACGGCCTTGATCGACCAGCTGCCGCGCTGGTCGCGGTGATACCAGTTGGCGCGCGTGACCGGCAAAAGGTCAACGACCCGCTCAATGATCGAATTGAGATCGTCCGCCAGATCGGGAAAAAAGTCAGCAAGTTCGCGAAGGCGCCCCTTTTCAAAGCTAGCGTTGTAAGCGACTACCGCGCCCGACCTGGGGATCATCGTCACCAGCGCTTCGGCACAGGACTTGCGTGGGTCCGCCCCGTCCAGGCTCAGAAATTCATGGTGCTGGAGGCTTCCATCCTCCGCTTCAATATGAGCGGAAAACTGGAACGGCACCTGTTGATATGGACGGGTGCCCACCCAACGCGGAATAGCGAATGCGATCGTCTCAAAGTCCAACCACGTTCGGGGGAAGGCCCAATCCGACATGGCGGATCGGGCGCCTTCAACGTTGTGGTCAGGCTCGCCGGTTAAGGTGGCTTGAAACACCCGTTGATGGGTCGGATTGGTCAGCGCCGCAGGGTCGACCTCGAAAAGATCCTCGACCCCGCGCTTTAGCCACTGATTGCCGCCCCCGTATGGAAGCACGGTCACAGGCCATTCCGGGCCGGGAGGAAGCGCTGCTTCGCAATATGTGGCGAAATTGCACGGGAGCCCATTGCAATGGGGGCCAGGAAGGATGCTTGGTTCGCTACCAGTGAGCGTTTCGCGTGCCGCTGCGACCACCGCGGCTCGCGTTTCGACGCGGTCTTGGATGTTGGACGTGAGGTCGCTATCGAAAAACAGCCCCTCGAGCGATCCATCAGGTTTGAGGACGAAATCGGAGTCCAGATGGCGGATCGCCGCGCTGTCGATGGGCACACCGGCTTCACGGGCGACCCAGACCTGCGTAGCCAGATCATTGGTGTGATAGTCCCTGGGCTTCGTCGAACTTTTGACCTCAGCCATGTGCCAGCCACCGAGGCCATTTGGCTCAAGGATATCGACGCGCACCAGAACGCCATCATGCTGAAAGGTGGCTTCGAAGATCGGATCCTCGTGACCGTTCTCCAGCAAAGCCTTCGTCGTCGCCAACGCAGCGGACAGATCGGGCTCAGCCTCCACCATGACACCGCCCGGCAAGAGCGAGCAGGCAGCCGCGCCAACCTCGTGCCCGGCAGCGAACCAGGCTTCTGCGCCCTCATCGTCTTCAGCGAGTTCAGGGCGATGAACCGATAGCCATAGCCGCTTCGGGCATTGCTCGAAGTAGGTGATCCTCGATTTCGATAGACCATGCGGGCGCGGCGAGATGCTCATGCTGCCACCCACATGATGAGATTGAGGAGGGGGCTGAAAAATCTTGGAGAGCTGATCGTCATGGTTCAACCATGCATCGTCGGTACGACAGAAATGGTCGCTTCGGTTGGCTGGGCCTGAGACGGCAACATCGTCTATAGCGCGACGATCTGGGTGAGAGGTCAGCGACTATCAGGATGAGAACAGATTGTCGCGGCGGGTTCATGGTGCCGGGTTAG
>NZ_JAINEZ010000049.1:0-38430 GCF_019873065.1 Sphingobium sp. PNB | reverse complement strand
AATGGTGCCGGGCGTCAATGTGGACTGCTCGCCGCGCGGGGGGCGAGGGTGATCGTCAACGACTATGGCGGCGCGCAGTCCACATTGACGCCCGGCACCATTTCCCATGCCCAAGCGGTTGTGGATGAAATCCGCGCTGCGGGAGGTGAGGCGGAAGCGGACGGCGAGATGGTCGGCACCGGCGAGTCCGCCCGGCTCATCGTCGAACATGCGCTGGACGCCTTCGGCCGGGTCGACATTCTGATCAATAATGCCGGCGGATCGCTGATCGGTGATCCCGATGCCTTCACCGATGAAGAGATAGAGGGCGTGCTGCGGACCAATTTCATCGGTCCCTATATGCTGCTGCGTCGGGTCTGGCCGCTGATGCGCGGTCAGGGTTTCGGACGCATCGTCAACGTCATGTCGTCGGCGGTTCTGGGCGCGGGACATCTGGGGCCCTATGCAGCGGGCAAGGCCGGGCTGCTGGGGCTGACCCATGATGCGGCCTTTGACGGGCGGCCGCATAATATATTGGTGAACGGCATCTTCCCCACGGGCGCCTCCCGCCTTACGGAAACGTCGCACGAAGATCTGGCGCGCTGGTATCGCACCCATTTCCAGCCGGAAAAGGTGTCGGCGCTGATCGCCTATCTCAGTAGCGAGCAGTTGGACTTCGGCGGAGAAGTCTTCAACGTCGGGGGTGGGCGCGTCGCGCGGCTGGCGATCTTCGACAATGACGGATCGTTCGATCCGGCGATCACCCCTGAAAGCATAGCCGCCAATATCGACCTGATTCGTGACATGAGCAAACCCACCATGATTCCCACGCTCTGGGCGCAGACCGAGCGCTATTTTGCGCGCATTCCCTGGACTGGCGGCAAGGCCGGCCTGTTCTGAAGCGGTGAAACGACAGGATATGGCTGCCTGGCAGAAAGGCCGCAGCCATCAACGGAAGCGGGTTCGGCATAACCACCATGAGCTGACAGGCGCCGGATGAAGGAGAAGAAGATGCAGGAGGGTAACGCCCCGGCGCGCTGCGTGCTGGACATCAGGGCGGAATCGGGCGAAACCCCGGTCTGGTCGGTGGCGGAGCGGAAGCTGTTCTGGGTGGATCAGGAGGCGCACCGGCTCAATGCCTTCGATCCGGCCTGCGGGAGCAATGAAAGCTGGCAGATGCCCGCCCATGTCAGCAGCTTTGCGCTGCGCGGCGCGGGCGAGCCGATTGTCGTGGCGCTGCGTACCGGCCTGTTCGATTTCGACCGGGCCAGCGGCACGTTGGCGCCGGTCGCCGCGCCGCCGCCCTATCCCGTCGAAACCCACCGTTTCAATGACGGCCGGTGCGACCGGCAGGGTCGCTATCTGATCGGTTCGGTCGACCTTTCCTATTTCCAGACCGGGGTGGCCGGCCGCGCCGCCGTCTATCGGCTGGACGGCGGCGGGTTGGCCGAGGTGATCGGAGACATCACGTGCAGCAACGGCATGGCCTTCAGTCCCGACGGGCGGATCATGTATCTGGCGGATTCCCCCGCCGGGCGGGTCTATGCCTTCGACTATGACATCGTGACCGGCACGCCGTCCAACCGCCGTGTCTTCACGGAGCGGGATCGCGGCGACGGGATTTTCGACGGGGCGGAAGTGGATGCGGAGGGCGGCTATTGGGTCTGCCTGCTGATGAAGGGCGCGGTGGCGCGCTATATGCCGGACGGACGGCTGGACCGGGAGATTGCTGTGCCGGTTCTGCAACCGACCAAGGTGGCCTTTGGCGGGCCGGAACTGGCCACGCTTTATCTGACGTCCGCCGCTCACCGCCATCTTCCCGGCGATCAGCCCCTGGGCAGGCATGCCGGTGGCCTCTTCGCGATCGAAACGGGCGTTCGGGGCATTGAGGAGCCAAAATACCGCTTCTGAAATGCCCAATTTGACAATTTGCATGCAACATGCAAAAAGATGGTGGAGGTAACGACATGACCATCATTCTCGATCCCACTGCATCGCTGGTGCACGATCTGGCTGAGCCGGGTCCGGATGCCGGCGTCCTGAGGGGCAAGAAGATCGCCATCCGCATCGATATGCTGTGGCGTAGCTGGGACTGGGTCAGCGAGATCTGGGCCGAAGGCTTGCGGGCCGAAGGCGCCGAGGTGACCTTCTGGCGCAGTTGCGGCCGCACGGGCCGGGAGGGCGAGCAAGCCGAACGCGACTATGGCGCGCTACTGGCGCAAAGCGACATGGCCATCGTCGGACTGGGCAATTGCGGGTCCTGCACCAGTTGGACCATCGCGGACGCACTGACCGCGGCAGCCGCCGGCATCCCGACCATCGCGGTGGCGACCGCGCATTTCGAAGGGCTGGCCCATAATCTGGCGAAACGGGGCGGCCGGTCGGGCCTGCGCTTTCACATCCTTCCCTATCCTCTCGACATTCTTCCAAAAGAACAGGTCCATGACATTGCACGAAACCACTATCGATCGTTCCTGCGGAATTTCGGGGTGCGAAGCAGACTGGCTGAGCAGTCGGCGGCATGAGGTCGAGGATGACATCGTCGCCTTCAACGATTTCGCCATGGCTCAGGGCTGGGGTGACGGACTGCCGCTGATCCCGCCGACGCAGCAGCGGGTGCAGGACTTCCTGATCGCGGGCGGACGCTTTCCGGACGAGTTGATCGCCGTGCTGCCGCCGCTGCGCGCCGAATGCACGGTGGAGAAGATCGCGATCAACGCGGTTATGGCCGGCTGCACGGGCGACGCGATGCCGCTGCTGTGCGCGGCGATAGAAGCGATGGCGGACCCCAGGTTCGACCTGGCCGGCCTCAATGCCACGACCGGGTCGGTGGTGCCCGCCATGATCGTGAACGGGTCGATCCGCAACCGGCTGGACATTCCCTGTCAGGCCGGTTGCCTGGGCGGAGTGGCCGGTCGAGCGGTGGCCATCGGCCGGGCGATCCGTCTGATCATGCGCAATGTGGCGGGCCAGTCGATCGGTTCGACGTCGCAAAGCGTCTATGGCACACCGGGGCGTGTCGCCGGCATCGTCTTTGGCGAATGGGAGGAGCGCTCTCCCTGGGCGCCGCTGGCTGAACGTCGCGGCGTAGGAGGCGATGCCGTCACCGTTTACGGCGCGATGGGCACGGCCAATATCTGCGACGTGGTGGCGAACAGTGCCGACGGTTTCCTCGACATGATCGCCAAATCCATGGCCTATCCGGGCGCAAACGGCTTCCTGCCGTCCTCGGCCTTTGCGGAGACTTTGTGCGTCATCAACCCGATCTGGGCGGAGGTGATTGCGAAGGCCTATCCCAGGATCGAGGATGTGCAGGCCTATATCTGGGACAGATGCGCATTGCCGATCGACTGGTTCCGACCCGAATATCGCGATCCCATCGGCAATTTGGGTCGGATCAAGCCCGACGGGCGCGTGCATCTGGTGCCGACGCCCGATGATGTGCTGGTCATGGTCGCGGGAGGGGAAGGCGGCCTGCACGCCGCGATGCTGCATAGCTGGGGCACCTGCCTCACCGTGACCCGGCCCGTCGAGACGGCATGAGCGGCGATGTGATCGTCGGCGATCGCATTCGCGGACGCGCCGAACTGCTCGACCGGGCGGCGCGGCTGGCGAGCGCGATGGCGGCGGCAGGCGTCGGCGCGGGCGAGGCGGTGGCGCTGTTGCTGCGCAACGACTTTGCCGTGCTGGAAGCCAATCTGGCCGTGCGCAGGCTCGACGCCTATGGCGTGCCGATCAACTGGCACTGGCACCCGACGGAGATCGGCTATGTGCTGCGCGACGCGACGCCCCGGCTGCTGATCGGCCATGCCGACCTGCTGGACGGGCTGGGCGCCCATATTCCCGAAGGCCTGCGCGTGATCGCCGTCGGCGGTTCGGGCGAGCAGCCGGATTATGACGACTGGATCGCTGCCCATGAACCCCATGAGGGCCATGGCAACGGTCTCGGTTCCTCCATGGTCTACACGTCGGGCACCACGGGCAAGCCCAAGGCGGTCAGGCGCCTGCCCGCGACAGGCGAGGAATCGGCGCAGCGCGCCCGTGTGCTGGCGGTCATCCATGACACGGCGCCCGGCAATGTCGCGCTGGTGACGGGACCGCTCTATCATCTCTTCAGCCAGGCGATCCTGATGGCGACTTTCGCCGCCGGGGGCACGGTGGTGGTGATGGAGCGCTTCGATCCGGAGGATTGCCTGCGGCTCATCGAGCAGCATCATGTGACCCATGGCGCGCTGGTGCCCACGCTTTTCGTCAGGCTGCTGCGCCTCCCCGAAGAGGTGAAGGGCCGATATGATCTCTCCACCCTTCGTCACGTCGTCCATTCGGGCGCGCCCTGCGCGCCGGAAGTAAAAAGGGCGATGCTGAACTGGTGGGGGCCGGTCCTGTATGAAACCTATGGATCGACCGAAACCGGCGTCGTCACGAAGATCAGTCCTCGGGAATGGCTGGCTCGACCCGGCAGCGTCGGCCGACCTGTCCTGACTGGTGAAGTCCGTATTCGTGGCGAAGACGGCCAATGGACAGAGGCGGGGCGGACGGGCGACGTCTACCTGCGCATCCACGGCACGCCCGATTTCACTTTTCACGGCGATCCGGAAAAGCGCGCCGCCGTCGAATATGACGGCCTTATTACCTGCGGCGACATGGGCTGGCTGGACGAAGAAGGCTATCTGTTTCTGTGCGACCGGCGCGCGGACATGGTGTTGTCCGGCGGGGTCAACATCTATCCGGCAGAGGTGGAGGCTGCCTTGCTGGAGCATCCCGCGGTATCCGATTGCGCTGTCTTCGGCGTGCCGGACTCCGAATATGGTGAAGTGCTGGTCGCGTATCTCCAGAGCGACGAGGCGCTGATCCCCGATGAGGTGACAGCGTTCCTGCGCGGGCGCATCGCGGGCTACAAGATTCCGCGTCATCTGGTCGTCGGCGCCAGCTTGCCGCGCGAGGAAACGGGAAAGATCTTGAAGCGCAGGCTGCGGGAAAGTTTCCTGGCCGGCGAAGCGCGGGAAACGGGAGCATATTGACGGATGGAGGAACCGGGGAAAGGCGCCATCCCGCCCGGCGCGCTGGCGGGGCTGAAGGTCATCGACATGGCGTCGCTCTATGCCGCGCCGCTTGCGGCGACGATCATGGCCGATTTCGGCGCCGATGTGCTGAAGATCGAGCCGCCGGAGGGCGACCTGTTCCGCGACAGCAAGATGTGGCCGCTGGTCGCGCGGGGGAAGCGTTGCCTGGCGCTGGACTTGCGTTCGGAAGAGGGGATCGACCGGCTCAAGGCGCTGGCGGCGCAAGCCGACGTGCTGGTGGAAAATTATCCCGCCGCCGTGCTGGAGAGGCGGGGCATCGGCTGGAAAGTCCTGTCGGCGGTCAATCCCCGGCTTGTCATGCTTTCCGTGTCCTGCTTCGGCGCCACCGGTCCTTATCGGGGCCGGCCGGGATCGGGCACGATCGGTGAAGGCTTTGGCGGCCTGACCTTCCTGACGGGGACGGAAGACGGTCCGCCGATGCTCCCTTCCGTAGCCTTGGGTGACGCCGTGGGCGCGATGAGCGCGGTGATCGGCACGCTCTCTGCCCTTTATTGGCGCGACCGTAGCGGACGGGGGCAACAGGTGGACGCCAGCCTCTACGAACCGATATTGCAGATCGTCGCCCATGCGGCGCAAAGATGGGAGCCCGGCCGCTCGCCCGAACGTTGCGGGTCGCGACTGCCCGGCGTACTGCGCAACGTCTATCGAACCTCCGACGAAAGATACGTCGCTATCTCCGCCAGCACCGCTCGGCATGCCGCCGATCTGCTGGCGCTGGCGGGCGGGCAGGGGGACGACCAGGATGCCTGCGTCGCCGCCTGGATCGCCACCGTGCCGCAGGCTGCGCTGGTGGAGCAGCTCGTCGCCCGGCGTATTCCGGTGACGCCGGTCAACAGCCTGGACGATATGCTGGCCGATCCTCATATGCGCGCTCGCGGGAGCGTGATCCATGTGGCGGATGAAGCGTTGGGCGATCTGGCATTGGCCGCGCCCGCGCCGCGCCTATCGGAGACGCCGGGCAGGATTGGCGATGTAAACCCGCCCCTGGGTACGGATGCGGATGCCGCGCTTGAGCGCTGGGCCGGAAGCTGACGGCGCAGCTCATGCGGTATGCGGCGCATCTTGGCATAGCCGATCCCGACGCGCCGTTGCTGGCCGCAACGGCCGGCTCGGTCGATCCGGTCGCTCAGATAAATTGCGCCGCTCGGCTGGGCTTTGCCGGCATCACCGACAATGGTCTGAAAGCCCGCACGCCGGAGGTTCAGCGGCGCATGGGTGTGGCGTTGCGGGATCATGGGATGGAGATGGGCAGCTTCACCCATAATGTTCTGGGGATGGAGCCGCCCTTCTTCTGGGGCGCGCCGATCACCGATATGGAAGCGGCCATGGCGTCCAGCCTCACGGCAGCGGAGCATGTGGGCGGTGGCTGCATCAACGCGGTCCTGCTGGATTGCGGCGCACCGTTGGCGGAACAGCTAGCGCGGGCGACGGAGAATTTCGCTGCCGCCACGAAGCTGGCGGCGGAGCGGGGCGTGGCGCTGGCGGTGGAGATGGTCAGCCGGGAGCGTGTACCCCTGGCCCTGGTCGAGCGCCTGGCCGACATCGGCGCTATCGCCCGGTCGGCAGGCGTGGGGCTGATCCTCGATAGCTGCCATTGCCATTGCGCCGGCGAGGACATGGCGGCGGCGATTGTGGCGCAGGCGGATATTCTCGCCGCTGTGCAGATCGCTGACATGCCAGGCCGCGTTCAACCCGGTGCGGGCGTGATCGACTTTGCGCCGATCATGGCGGCGCTGCGGACAATCGGCTGGGGCGGCCTTGTCGAGGCGGAGCTGATGCCGAAGCTGCGGGACATCGATGGGGAGGCGGCGGCCATCGCCGCGCTCAGGACGCTGGGTTGACGTTTCTTGCCGGGCGCGCCGTTGCGCCTCAGCCCTGCCGTTCCGGCGTATGCACGATAAGGCCATCCAGCGCCGCGCGCAGACGGATCTGACAGGAAAGGCGCGAATCCGCCCGCTTGCCATGGGCGAAGTCGAGCATGTCCCATTCGTCGGCGGATGGAGGACCGACCCGATCGATCCACGCGGGATCGACATGAACATGGCAGGTCGCGCAGGCGGCGCTGCCGCCGCATTCCCCGATGATATTCTCGACGCCCGCCCGCTTGCCGATGTCCATCACCGACTGGCCGACATCGCCGTCCAGCGTGGTCGCGATCCCGGCAGGGGTGATGAAGGTGACATGGACCATGGTGATACCCTTTGAACCGGCTTGGCGCGATCGGAAAGCGCTTATGCCGCCGGCCGTTCCGGACATCATGTTTGCGATCACTCACCGCCGATCTTCACACCTCTTGCCGCTACGGGCAGGTTCGGCCGCAGGCCGACCGGTCCAGTGCCGCCGCTTTGTCATTTTAGGTACTGAATAGTAGCTTTAATGGCACGGTAGGAGAAGGAGGAGAGAGATGAGGGCAGCGTTATTCAAGGGCGCGGGCACACCGCTGGTCGTGGAGACCATAGACGATCCCCAGCCCGGCGAGGGCGAAGCGGTCATCAAGGTCACGCGCTGCGGCGTATGCGGCACGGACCTCCACATGACCTCCGGCCATGGCAATGATTTCCCCGTCGACAGCGTGATCGGCCATGAATATTGCGGGGAAGTCGTCGCACTGGGCAAAGGCGTAGACAATCTCAAGGTCGGTCAGTTCGTCACCGCCATGCCGGTGGCGGGCTGCGGCCGCTGCGCCCCCTGCCTGGCCGGTTATCCCATGGCTTGCGCGCAGATGCAGGGTCTTGTCGGCGGCTTTAGCGAATATATGCGGATCGCGGCGACGAGTTCTATCGTGCTGCCCGACACGCTGACGCCTGCTGACGGTGCTCTGATCGAGCCTCTCGCCGTGGGTCTGCGCGGCATACGGCTCGCGCAGATGCCGCCGGGCGCGAAGGTCGCGGTGCTGGGCGCTGGGTCCATCGGCCTCGCTGCCATCTATTGGGCGCGGTTGCTGGGGGCGGGGAAGATCGTGGCCATTTCCCGTTCGTCACGGCGCGCCGATCTTGCGCTGCAGATGGGCGCGAACAGCTTCGAGGCGCTGGGCGAAGGCGAAGCGGAACGCGTTTCGGCCGCGCTGGGCGGCATGCCCGACATCGTGCTGGAATGCGTCGGCGCGGTCGGCATGACGCAGAAAGCGGTCGAACTGGTCGCGCCCGGCGGAACGGTCGTCTCGCTGGGTTTCTGCACCTCGCCCGACCCGATCCTGCCTTCGCTCGCCACATGGAAGCAGGTCACGATCAAATTCTCGTTCGCCTATGATCTCAGGGAATTCGAACATAGCGCCAATGCGCTGGACGCCGGACACGTCGAGCCGCGCCTGATGGTGTCGCGGACGGTCGGCCTGGACGCCTTCCCCGACCTGTTCGAGCAACTGCGCGCCGGGGCCAACGAAACCAAGATTCATGTCGATCCGTGGAGCGCGGCCTGATGAACACAGAAACCATTGTCCAGGACCAGCGGATATTGACCCTCGACGCCCTGCTGGCTGCCTCGACGGCGCGCACGGGCCTTGACGATTTTGGCGACGCCGGCTTTCGCGAGGGGCTGGGCCTGCTGCTGTCCGACATCCGCGCGCTCGACCTTGATCCCGCGTGCGTGCAGGCGACCGCATGGCGCATCGGCCAGTCGCTCGATACCCGCGCCCTGGCGGTCAAGGGGTTGAGGGAACGGCCGGAGGCGCTGGAGCAGCCGATCCGGGAGCCGATCATCATCGCCGGTCTCGTCCGTTCGGGCACGACGGCGCTGCACCTGCTGATGTCGCTGGACCCTCAGTTCCAGGGGCCGGAACATTGGCTGACCGTCTATCCCATGCCGCGCCCGCCGCGGGAGACGTGGGACGGTATTGCCGAATATCGGACGGAGAAGGCGTCGCTGGACGCCTATCTGGCGGCGTCGCCGGAATCGGCCGACGACCATATGATGACGGCAGAGGGGATTGAGGAATCCCTGTTCATCCTGGGCGCCAGCTTTGCCAGCAACATGTGGCCGTCCATGTGGGACGCCCCCCGCTATGACCGCTGGTATCGCGGGCGCGACGACACCGACAGCTATCGCTGGCTGGCCGATGTGCTGCGTCTGATCGGCGCGGGGGACGATCGCCGCTGGCTGCTCAAGAACCCGACGGACCTCTTTTCCTTGCAGGAGGTGCTGAACGTCTTTCCCGATGCGAAGATCATCCAGACCCATCGCGACCCGGTGGATTCGACGCCATCGGTCAGCAATCTCATCTTCTCGGCGCGCCGGGCCTTTTGCGGCGACAAGGCGGATCGCGCCGATGTCGGGCGGCGCGAGGCGGAGATGTGGGCGCAGGCATTGGAACGCGCCGAGTCGGTGCGCGAAAAGAGCGACGCGACGTTCATCGACGTCGAGTTCCGCGACTTCACCCGCGATCAGATGGCGTCAATCCGCTCCATCTACGACCAGCTAGGCCTGACGCTGACGGCCGAGACGGAGGGCGCGATGCAAGCCTGGCTGGACGCGCATCCTCACAAGCCGAGCAAGGGGCCCAAGCACAGGCCGGAGGATTTCGGCCTGACGCGGGAAGGGCTGGAGGAACGCTTCGCCGCCTATCGCGCCCGGCGCGGCTATATCTGACGGATTTGCATCTGAGGGATCTGGGCGGGGGGCCCGTTCAAAAATGGGCCCGCGCGCGATCTGTTTCAGATGATCCCGTCTTCGGCCAGCCCGTCAAGCGCCGCCGCGTCCAGCCCCAGTTCCTGCGCCAGCACGTCGCGCGTATGTTCCCCCAGCATCGGCGGGGCGCGATAGTCGGTGATCGGCGTTTCCGAGAAGTTCAGCGGGCTGCGGATCACGTCCAGATCGGGCTTCAGCGGATGCGGAGCGCGCACGCGCAGGCCCCGATGCAACGCCTGCGGATAGGCGAACACCTGCTCCAGATCGTTGATCGGCCCGCTGGGGATGCCGGCGGCCCCGAGCTTCTCCAGCCAGTAATCGACGCTGTTCGTCTGGAAGATCGCGTTGAACACCTCGGTGATCTCGTCGCGATTCTTCACCCGCTCGACATTGGTATAGAAGCGCGGATCGTTCTTCAATTCAGGATGGCCGACCGCGTCGCACAGCGCGATATATTGCTTGTCGTTGCCCGACGTGATCATGATCGCGCCGTCGCTGCACGGGAACATGCTGGTCGGCATGCCGCCATTGCCCTGCGTGCCCCGCCGGACCGGCACTTCGCCTGACGTCAGGTAGATTTGCGCATAATGGGACAGCGCCGACACGCCGCAATCGAGCAGGGCGATGTCGATATACTGACCCTCGCCGCCCGCCGCGTCGCGATGATAGAGGGCGGCCAATATGGCATTGGCGACGTTCAGCCCGGTGAACAGGTCGATGATGCTGGGGCCGACCTTCATCGGTCCGGCGCCCGGCTTGCCCTCCGGCACGCCGGTCACGCTCATCAGGCCGCATTCGCCCTGAAACACCGCGTCATAGCCGGGCTTGGTCGCCAGCGGGCCGTCCTGGCCATAGCCGGTGACCGAGCAATAGATGATGCGGGGATTGACGGCCTTCAGGCTTTCATAGTCGAGACCGTAGCGCTTGAGATCGCCGACCTTGTAATTCTCCATCACCACGTCGCAGGACTTGACCAGTTCGCGGACCAGTTCCTGCCCCCTGGCGCTGGCGATGTTGAGCGCGACCGACCGCTTGTTGCGGTTGACCGACATGTAGAAGGCGTTTTCCCGCGTCGGCCTGCCTTCCGCATCGCGCAGATAAGGCTCCCCGAAGATGCGGGCGTCGTCGCCCACGACCGGCCGTTCGATCTTGATCACGTCGGCGCCCATGTCAGCCAGCACCTGCGATCCGAACGGCCCCGCCAGCACGCGGGTCAGGTCAAGCACGCGGATCTTTTCAAGGGGCAGTCTGGCCATGGATCACCTTGCTGAAATACCCTTTTCCCATGCCATCGGCAGGCATGATGACAAGATCGGGGCACGCCTGTTCACAACCATGATATGCTCTGCGCGGAAGGCTGTCAGGGGTTCCGCGACCCCCGTCTTTTGGTCGACTATGGTCCACAGCCACGCGGAATGAAAGAAAAGGACGGGAGCCAGATGGGCGACATCTTGCGCGACATGCCGGTAGAGGGCGTCTGCCGACTGACGCTGAACCGGCCCGATGCGCTCAATTCACTGACCTATGCCATGTATGCCGAACTGATCGGCCATCTGGAGGCCGTGCGCTATGATCATGACGTGCGGGTCGTTCTGCTGACGGGCGCGGGGCGCGGCTTCTGCGCGGGTCATGACATTCGCGGCGCGGGCAAGCCCGATTGGGTGGCCGAAGGGTTGGGCAGGGCGCAGTTCCAGCAGCGCGTCATGGCCAAGCTGGGCCAGATTCCGCTGCTGATGCGCGCCCTGCCGCAGCCTGTGATCTGCGCGGTGAACGGCGTGACGGCGGGCGCAGGCTATCCGATCGCAATCGCCGCCGACATGACTATCGCGGCGCGCTCCGCCAAGTTCGTCAACGCCTTCCACAATGCGGGGACGGGCCATGAAATGGGCTTTTCCTACCTGCTGCCGCGCCTGGTCGGATTGCAGCGCGCCGCCGAGCTGGTGTTGACGGGCCGCGCCGTGATGGCCGAGGAAGCCGAACGGATCGGCCTCATCCTGCGCTGCGTCGACGACGATGCGCTGATGGAGGAGGCGCTCAAGCTGGCGGAGGCGGTGATGGTCAACAGCCCGATCGGCATCGCCCTCACCAAAAGCTCGCTCCAGTTCAACGCCGACGCGCCCAGCCTGGAAGCGGCGATCGAAATGGAGAACCGCGCCATCTTCATGAGTCAGTCGACCGCCGACACCGCCGAAAAGCGGGCCGCCTTCATCGAGAAGCGCAAACCCCTGTTCAGGGGGGAATGATGAGCCTGATCGATCCTCTGCTCAGCCCTCTAACTCTGCGTGGCCTGACCCTGCCGAACCGGGTGGTGATGGCGCCAATGACCCGTTACCGCTCGCCGCTGGGCGTGCCGACCGATGACGTGGCGAGCTATTATGGCCGCCGCGCCGCAACGGGCCTGGGCGCGATCCTGACCGAGGGAGTTGCGTTGCCCCATTATGCGGCGGCCGATCATCCGGACATACCGCGCATCGACGGGGTCGAGGCCCTGGCCGGCTGGCGCAAGCTGGTCGATGTCGTGCATGATGCGGGCGGGCGGATCATTCCCCAGCTCTGGCATCAGGGGCCGATGTGGAATGTCGAATATGCCGGCACCGGCACCGGCAATCCGATGCGGCCGTCGGGCATCTGGGGTCCGCCGGACGGCATCATCTCCTTCCGCGAGGAGGGACGGGTGGAGAGCTTGGCGCCTGTGCCGCCGATGAGCGAAAGCGATATTGCCGACATCATCGCCGCCTACCGCCAGGCGGCGCGCAATGCGGTGGCGCTGGGCGTGGACGGCATCGCCATCCATGGCGCGCATGGCTATCTGATCGACAGCTTCCTGTGGGACTATACCAACCGGCGCGAAGACCGATGGGGCGAACGCGCCGCCTTCGGCGTGGCGGTGGTGAAGGCGATCCGGGCGGAGATTGGCGAGGATATGCCGATCGTGCTGCGCTTTTCCCAATTCAAGATGCAGGATTACCGCGCCACGCTGGCGGATACGCCGGATGGCCTTGGCGCGTTGCTCGGGCCGCTGGCCGATGCGGGGGTCGACCTGTTCGATGCCAGCCAGCGCTATTTCGACACGCCGATTTTCGACGGATCGCCGCTCAATCTGGCGGGCTGGGCGAAGAAGCTGACCGGCAAGGCGTCCATGACCGTGGGCGGCGTCGCGCTGGACAAGGCCAAGGGCAAGGCCAGGCATATCGACGACAGCCAGCAGTCGGTGAACAATCTGCCGCTGCTGATCGAACGGTTCGAAAAGGGCGAGTTCGATCTGGTCGGTGTCGGCCGGGCGATCCTCAACGACCCGGACTGGTTCGGCAAGGCGAAGCGGGACGAACCCTTCCTGCCATTCGACCCCGCCAATCTGGAGCGGCTGGCATGAACGAACTGGAGGCGCGGATCGACCGGCTGGAATCGCTGGCGGCGATCCAGCAGCTTCCGATCCGTTACGCGATTGCGGTGGACAGCCGGGATATGGACGCCTGGGTCGATCTGTTCATCCCTGATGTCTATTGTGGGGCGCGCGGCAGCGGGCGCGATGTGCTCAAATCCATCATCACGCCCGCGGTCAGGACTTTCTATCGGTCCGTCCACCAGATTTGCGGGCACCGGGTCGAATTTGACGATGCCGATCATGCGCATGGCGTGGTCTATTGCCGCGCCGAGCATGAGGACCAGGGCAAATGGGTGGTCATGGCGATCGCCTATTTCGACAGCTATGAACGGCGGGATGGCGAGTGGTTTTTCGTCCGGCGACGGGAAAAGCACTGGTATTCGGCCGATTGGCAGGAACGACCGGCGGCCCCCTTCACCGGTTGGGCCGGGCATGACAATCCGCCTGATCTTCCCCAGGATTTCGACAGTTGGGCGCGTTTCTGGGCGGACATGGACGGGCAGGACATCGACCGCCTGACCGACCGGCCGGCACATTGACGGATAAACAATCGGCAGGAGATTCAGGATGGGCGACAGGCGGCGTTTCGAGGGGCGATCGGTTTTCATCACCGGCGCCGGATCGGGCATCGGTGAAGCGACGGCGCATGCCTTTGCCGAGGAAGGCGCGAAGGTGGCGATTGCCGAACTGGACCCGGCCAGGGGCGAAGCCGTGCGCGACGCCATCCGGGCCAAGGGCGGCACCGCCCTGTTCGTCGCCACCGACGCCACGGACGAGGCGTCGGTGAAGGCCGCGATCGCCGCCGCCAACGAGGCGCATGGTCCTATCGCCCACGCCTTCAACAATATCGGCATGTCGCGCCCCGGCAGCATCGAGGAGATGAGCCTGGAGGATTGGAACTGGACGATCAGCATTTCGCTGACCAGCACCTTCCTGGCGATGAAATATGAAATCCCGATGATGAAGGCCAATGGTGGCGGCACCATCGTCAATACCGCGTCCATGGCGGCGCGGCTCTACACGCCGTCCGCGCCCTGTTCCTATGCCGCGGCCAAGGCGGGGGTCATCCATCTCAGCCATCATGCGAGCTGCGCCTATGCGGACGACAATATCCGCGTGAACAGCGTGCTTCCGGGGTTGACCGCGACGCCGCAGATCGCATCCATGTTCACCGCCGAGGAGCAGGCGGAGATTGCGGGCGAGAATCAGGTGATCCGCCGCGCGGTCGATCCCCGCGAAATCGCCAATGCGGTGCTCTTCCTGTCGAGCGATGAGGCATCGATGATCACCGGGCGCGGGATCGAAGTGTCGGGCGGACGCAGGCACGGAAGCTGACATCAGCCCGTCGGGCGGCGCCCGGCCGCCCGAGGAAATGACGATATGGAGAAGGAGAGTGCCGGATGAGGACGCGAAGGACTTTGCACTGTCACGCCGGGGCCTTCTGGGCGCCGCGCTCTGCACAACGGTCGGCGGCCTGCTGCCGGCATCCGCATCGGGCGCGGCCATGAACAGCAGCGCCGCGCCTGCCGCCGCGCTCAGGGACTGGAGCGCCTATGCCGACCTGTTGAAACCGGCAGGGGCGCTCAACGCCATGACCGGCTTTCCCGAGGATGGCCAGATCCGCGCCGAGCTTTATCGCCAACTGGTGATGAACATCGCGCAATCCTATGTCTGGTATTTCCAGTCCACGCCTGAACATCCCGACTGGATGCCGTTCGAAAACAGCATCTTCCTGCTGCAACCCAATCCTGACGCCATTTATCATATCGCGCCGGTCAGCGGCGACGGCGTCTACAAGATCAGCGGCTATCGCGGCACCAACAAGGTGATGGGTTTCGCCGTCGGCGGCGGCATGTTCGGCACGCAAGACCCCAAACCCGGCTTCAACAATTATGATGCCGATGGCCTGACGCTGGGCAAGGACGGCTATTTCGAGGTGATATTCAGCGCGGAAAGGCCAAAGGACTGGACTGGCGACTGGCGTTATCTCGATCCTCAGGCGGGCGACATCATGATCCGCCAGTTCGCCTATGACTGGGGCGTCGACGTGGATGCGCGCTTCGCCATCGAACGGCTGGACAAACCGCCGCTGAAACCCCGTCTGACGCAGGAACAGATCGCGGCGCGGCTCGACGCGATCATGGGCGGTTTCGTCGAGCGTTTCTCGCGCATCTGCATCGGCTATCAGAACAAGGTCATCCATGATCTTGGCCTGAACGTCATGGAATTGTCGGGCTTCGAAGATCTGGGAAACAGCGGCGAATGGCCGCAAAAATATTTCCGGTGCATCTATGACTATCAGCCGGGCGAGGCGCTGATCATCGAGACGGAATTGCCGGAGAACTGCAAATATTGGAATGTGCAGCTTAACGACGAACTCTGGAACCAGATAGAGTTCGGCTATCGCCAGAGCAGCCTGAACGCGATGCAGGCGAAGCTGGACCGCGACGGCAAGTTCCGCGCCGTGATCGCGTTGGAAGACCCGGGCGTCGCCAATTGGCTCGACAGCGGCGGTCACAGGCGGGGCATGCTGGTGGGGCGCTGGCATGGCGCGGACAGCTATCCGATGCCGACGATCAGGAAAGTGCCGCTTTCCGAAATCGCCAGCCACCTGCCCGCCGACACGCCGAAGGTGACGCCGGACGAGCGGGAGGCTGCCCTGCGCAAGCGCAATCTGGGGCTCCAGATGCGCAGGCGCTGGTAGGATATTCTTCCGGCATCCCCGGCGCAGGGGGATGCCGGGGCCTATCGCATGTTTCAGTGCAGGCCGTCTTCCGCAGCGGCGACCATGCGCGACCAGTCATTGAGGCGCTGCCACAATATGGCGCGGGTGGAAGCGAAATTGTGCATGTGCGCCATGCGCGGCACGATGAAGAGGGAGACGTCGCGGGAAGTGGAATAGGCCGACGGCTCGCGATAAGGCTCGGGGCAGGTATCCCGCTCGCCATCCCCGACCAGCACCGGCACCGCGACACGCGCCGCATCTTCCGCGAAGACGCCGGGCAGCATCATCCGCACCGCGCAATGCGGGATGGTGAGGCTGCCGAATATCGGAGCGGTCTGCCGGATCGGGTATCCGCCCTTCATATCCTCTTCCAATATGTCGGCGGGCACATCTTCCCAGTGGAAGGGGTAGACATAATCGACCCCCTCATGGTCGTGGTCCAGATGGCTTGTGACTTCCCCACTCGCCACCTTGTCGAAGCGGCGCATGCCATGTTCGAAAGCGGCCTTGTCGCGCTGGGGCAAGGCGGTGTGGATCGCGCTGACGCCGAAAGGCGCAATCGCGTCGAAGGTGGCGAAGCGGCCCTGCGTCAATATGCTGACACCGCCGCCCATGGACTGCCCCATGCCCACCAGAAAGAGCGACGGCAAGCCGGGAAAACCCTCCGCCGCCGTGCCGTCGCGCAGGGAAGCGGCAACCTGCCGTACGCAGGCGTCATGGGTCGCCGCCATCGTCTGGAAATCGATGCTGGAGAGGTCCGGGATGCTGCTTTCCCCGACGCCCACATGGTCAATGGCGACATGGATCAGGCCGTGCCGCGCTTGCCATTCCGCCTCGTCATAGCCTTCATGACCCTCGAAGCGCATCATGAAATAATGGCGCGAATATCCGCCGCCCGGACAGGCGAAGATCGCGACGGGCCGGTCCGGCATCGCGGACGGATCGGGCAATGTCAGCGTGACGGCCATTTCGATCCCGTCTCCCAATTTTGGGGCGGCCGTAGTGACATCAATGCGCTTATGCACTCTCAGCATATGCTTCTCTCCCTGCAAATATCCCCTGGCCGGGCAGGCGGATCGTTTCGTTTATTGGATCGCGCCGGTTCAGCCCATGTCCATCATTGCGATCCAGCGCCTCTCAGCATTGGCGCGCTCGACCGCCTCGACCACCCGATGCACGGCTGCCGCCTCGGTGAAGCTGGGCGATCCTTCCGTCCCGTTGCGGATGGCATCGACCATATGCCGGAACATCCAGTCCATCGCGGCGAAGGGACGAGGCTCCGCCGTGGCGCCCGCGACGCCGGGAACGGCATAATAGTCGTCCACCGTCACCTCTTCGCAGGTGCGCTGGCCATAGGTCAACAACCGCGCATCGCCGGCATAGAGCTTTGCCGAGGGGAAATTGCCGAAGCTGTCGTCGACCAGCAGCAGCCGGCCCCTGTCGCCCCAGACCTCCACCCGCCAGCCTTCGGTGTCGGGCACGCACCAGCCCGCCTGCAGGCTGCCGATGGCGCCATTCTCCATGCGCAGCACCGCGCTGCCCAGATCGTGCGTCTCCGGCCGGAGCACTTCGCCATTGGGCAGGAACCATTCGGGCACGCCGGTCGTCAACATGCCGGTCGCCTCCGCCACCGGGCCGATCAGATGCGTCAGGAACAGCAGCGAATGGGTGGCGAAATTCCGCCACGCGCTGCCGCCGCTGCTCTTTTCCGCCAGCCAATAATAGGGGTCGGTATGTTCCGAATAGGCGCAATAGGCATAGGCCTTGTCGTTGGCGACGATCAGCGGCAGCATGAGCTGGACATTGAAGCCCAGCGGGCGGCCGATGAAGCCTTCATCGATCATGCGCTTCATCTTCTGCGCATGCGGCGACCAGCGGAATTGCGCGTCCACGACGCCGACGACGCCAGCGGCCCGCTGCGCGTCGCGCATCGCTTCGGCATCGGAAAGGCTGACCGCGAAGGGCAGGGCGTCATAGACATGCTTGCCGTTCTTCAGCGCCGCCATGACCATAGGAAAACGGAAGGATGGCCGTGTGCCGACATCGATGATGTGCAGGTCCGGATCGGCCGACATCTCCTCATGGTTCCAATAGGCTTTGGGAATGTCATATTCCCGCGCCGCCCTTTCCGCCGTTTCCTGGCGAGAGGTGCAGATGGCGGCGACTTCCACGCCCTCGATCCGCCGCCAGGCCGCGCCGTGGACCTTGAGGCTCCAGTTGGCGCTGATGATCCCCACCTTGAGCGTATCCGCCATTGCCTTGCCCCTTCGCCTTGATTTAATTGAACCTATGTGTCCAATTAAAAAGCAGCCCGCGCAAGCGGGAAGGGGATCAGGAATATGATGATTGGGCACCAGGCCCGACGGCGGCGGGGGCGTCCCACGGCGGACGAGACCCAGGCGCGCGAGCAGGCCGTCATGGAGGTCGCTGCGGCACTGTTCGAACAGCATGGCTTTGCCGGCGTAACGATGGCGGAGGTGGCGCGCCGCGCCCGCATCAGCAAGACGACGCTCTACGCCCGCTACCCCGACAAGCCGACGTTGTTCCGTGCGATATGCAGCTATGCCTGCCGCGTCCCGGCCTATCGTTTCGCGGCGGTCGCGACAGAGGGGCGTGAGCCGGACGATGTGCTGGCCGATTTTGCCGTCGCGATTGCCGAAGCGACCGCCGACCCTGCCGCCGACCGCTTCCTTCGCCTGGTCATTTTCGAAGCGCCTCGATTTCCCGAACTGGCGGAGCAGATATTGCTCGAGAGCCGCGACGTGGCCGCGCCGCTCGTCGTCTGGCTGGAGGGGCTGGCGCGGGAGGGGCGACTTGCCAGCCATGATCCGGCTTTGCTGGCGCGGCAATTCGGCGCGCTCGTGACCGGCGGCCATGACGGTCTGCTGCAATGCTCCGAACAGGAGACGGGAAAACGGATCGCCTCAGCGGTCGCATTGCTGCGGCCGCTGTTCCGCCATGAAAAAGACCGGCACGGATAGGACCGTGCCGGTCTTCAGGAGGCCCGCGCGCCCCTTATCCGCGCGGACACGCCCTATCAGGCGACTTCATGCTGCCTCACCTGCGCGGCTGCCGGAGCGCCACGGACGCCGCGCACCAGCCGGCCCGGAAGCGCGTCGGTCGCTTCGCCATTGCGGTAGGTCACGGCGCCGCTGACGAGGGTCGCGACATAGCCCTTCGACTTTTGCGACAGGCGCTTGCCGCCCGCCGGCAGGTCCGCGATCACCTGCGGCCGGTGCAGGATCATGTTGGGGATGTCGAGGACATTGATGTCCGCCTTATAACCCACGCCCAGCACGCCGCGATCGCACAGGCCCACGGAGTTTGCGGGCTGGCTGGTCAACGCCTTGATCGCGGTCGGCAGGTCCAGACCGTCCCGGCCCAGCCGCCCGGTCAGCAGATAGGTGGTATAGGCCGCGTCGCAGATCATGCCGTAATGCGCCCCGCCATCGCCCAGCGCGACGATCATATTGTCCTGCCCGATGAGGTCGCGGCTCTGGGCGAGATATTCAGGCACGTCGGACGAATAGGAACAGAGGATCGCCCGGCCGTCATCCTCCAGCAGCGCGTCGTAGATCATTTCGCGCGGATCGACGCCGCGACGCGCCGCTTCCGCCTGGATGCTGTCCTCGGCCGCGAAATTGTAATCGGCCGGATCGCTGATGCGGAACAGCGCTTTGATCGACTTGATCAGCCCGACGAAGGCGGGGTTCGGATCGTCCGGCTCCTCCGCGATCAGGCGCGCGCGCAGTTCCGGATCGCGCATCTGCGCCACCTTTTCCTCCAGCGGCAGTTGGGCGAGCGGGCGGAAGCTGGGGTTGAGCGAGAAGGGGTGGTAGCTGAGCTCCAGCCCGTACATGACGCCCATCGGACGCGGCATGAACTGGCAACGGATGGTCAGGCCATCAGCCGCCGCCTGGCGCACGCCTTCGACATAGCGGCCCCAATTGTCCGGCCGCGTCGGCATGGCGATCAGGCTGAATGTCACGGGAACGCCCGCCTGCTGGGCGATGGTGCGGAAAATCTTCAGTTCCACCTCGGCATCATTGTCGAGATTGGGGTTGCACTGGAACGTGCCAGCGCCCGCATCCTTCAGGCCCTCGGCCAGGGCCAATACCTCGTCCAGTTCCGTCGTGACCGAAGGCGCGAGTTCGCCGGAACGGAAACGGTGGAACAGATTGCGCGAACTGGCGACGCCCAGCGCACCGGCCTTCACTGCCTCGCTGACGCAGCGGCGCATTTCGACCAGATCCTCCAGCGTTGGAGGCTCCAGATTGGCGCCACGCTCACCCATGACGAAGACGCGCAAGGGGCTGTGGGGGATTTGCGCGGCGAAATCGACGTCGGACACGCGCTGGTCCAGCGCGTCGAGATAGTCGGGGAAGCTGTTCCAGTTGAACGGCACGCCTTCGGCCATGACGACTTCGGGAATATCCTCGACCCCCTCCATCAGCTTGATCATCAATTGATGATCGCCGTCCCGCACCGGCGCGAAGCCGACGCCGCAATTGCCCATGACGACGGTGGTGACGCCGTGATTGGACGAAGGAGCCATGCGGTTTTCCCAGGTGATCTGGCCGTCATAATGGGTGTGGACATCGACGAAGCCGGGCGTCACCGTCAGGCCGCGCGCATCGATTTCCTCCGGAGCCGAAGCCTCGATCCTGCCGATTTCAGCGATCACGCCGTCCTTCACGCCGACATCCGCGACATAGGGCTGGGCGCCGGTGCCGTCCACGATCGTGCCACCGCGGATCACCACGTCGAATTGACTGCTCATGCCTCTCCTTTCAGAATCGCCACGCAATGGAGTCGCGTAGATAAATAGTATGTGCTATTTATAGCATCGATGAAGACAGGACAATGGCCTAGTGACGCATGCATGATATTTCCGATCGCCCCCAGGACGTTGCCGTTCCTCGTCGCCGCGCCCGGCGGTCGACGGCGGAAATTCGGGCGCTCATTCTCGACGCTGCCCGCGCGGTCTTCGCGGAGCGGGGCTTTGCCGGCGCGACGACGCGCCATATCGCTGCCCGCGCGGAGGTGGCGGAGCCTTTGATCTTCAACAATTTCGGCAGCAAGGAGGCTTTGTTCACCGAAGCGGTGACCGAGCCGTTCAATGCCCGTTTCCGCGAATTCCTGGACTACAGCGACACGCTGCCGCCCGACCGTGAGGAACGCAGCATGCGCTTCGTCCAGGCGCTGTATCCCTTTCTGCGCGACCATGCCGATCTGTTGCTGGCGATGGTCAAGTCCAGGGGGGACGTGGATGCGGCGGCCATTCATGGTCTGGACGACTATTTCACGCGCGCCGTCGCCCGCATGCGATCGCAATATGAGCAGGCGGGGCTGGAATTCGACGTGCCGCCGGAACTGATGGTCCGCTATGGATTCGGCATGCTGGCCGGATCGGTCCTGCTGGGCGACTGGTTCTTTCCCGAGGGCGGACCGGACCCGGACGTCGAGGAAAGCGTTCTGGCGCGCATGCTTTTCAAGGCGAGCGAACCCAAACAGCTTTGAGTTACGGCGCCGCCATTCATCACATGGCCGAAATTCCATCGCCCGGCTTGGCGGCCGGCCGGGCTGCCGCCATGGTCGGCGCCTGATGGAGGCGCGGATGGCGATCGATTTCAACGGGCAAGTGGCTGTGGTGACGGGTGCGGGCGGCGCGCTTGGTTCGGCCTTCTGCCGGGAACTGGCGCGCAGAGGTGCGGCTGTGGTCGCCAATGACCTGGGTGGAGATCCGACGGGGCAGGGCGGATCGACCGGCTATGCCGATGCCGTCGTGGAAGAACTCAGGAATCTGGGCGCCCGCGCCATCGCCAATTACGACACGGTGGCGACCGAGACGGGAGGACAGGCCGTCGTCGATGCCGCGATGGCCGCCTTCGGCCGGGTCGACATCGTCATCTCCAATGCCGGCAATCAGCGGAACGGAGCTTTCGGCGCACTGACCGGGGAGGACATCGAATCCGTGCTGGCCGTTCATGTGAAGGGCGCGTTCAACATATGCCAGCCCGCCTATCGCGCCATGATGGAGCAGGGCTATGGCCGGATCGTGCTGGTCAGTTCGCAATCGGGCGTATTCGGCAACCCCTATCGCGCCAATTATGGGGCTGCCAAGACGGCGCTGATCGGCCTGATGAACGTCATCGCGCAGGAGGCTCCCGCAGGGATCGTCGTCAATACGCTCTTCCCCAATGCGCAGGGCGGGCGGCTGGGCGGCACCCCTGTCGAGCAGCGCCCGGACATCGCTTTCCTCAAGGCCGCAGGCGCCCGGACCCGTCATTTCATCGAAGGGATGAAGCCGGAATTCGTCGCCGCCCTGGCCTGCTATATGGCCAGCCGGGACTGCACCTCCTCCCAGCATATGTATTCGGTGCTGGGCGGCAAATATTCGCGGCTGTTCGTCGGCCTGACGCGGGGCTGGTACAGCCCCGGCCCGGACGCGCCGAGCTGCGACGACATCGCGGCCCATATCAGCGAGATCGACGACCGCTCGGAATATGACCTGCCGTTGAGCGGTCTGGACGAGATGGATACGGTCCTGTCGGTGCGGCGCGCTCTGGGACTCGATGCATGATCGCGGCGGATGGGCCGTTCCATGACGATAGACCCCTGCCGACGCGGGATGCTATTTCCGACATCCTCGATGTCACGCAAACGGGACCGGACCGGTTCACCGGATCGGCCGGAGCGCACAATCACATCGGGTCGGTGTTCGGCGGGCGATTGCTGGCCCAGGCCTTGCTGGCAGGGATGAAGACGGTGGAAGCGCTGCCCGCAAGCTCTTTCCACGCCTATTTCCTGGCCGCCGGGCGCACGGATCGGCGGCTCGACTATCAGGTTGCGCGCCTGCGCGACAGCCGTCGCTTCGCGAACCGTCAGATCACCGCCTGTCAGGATGGGCGGGCGATCTTCACGATGATGGCCGAATTCCATGCGCCAGAGGAGGGATTCGTCCATCAGAACGCAGCGATGCCTGTCGTGCCGCCGCCCGAGCGGGTCGCGCCGATCCAGCATTTCGTGCGCGAACGGGCGGCGGAGTTGGAACAGGCGGTGACGCACAACTTCGCCGCCGCCCTGGCGATAGAGATGCGCCCGATCGCGCCGGAAGACTATTTCCTCGCACGGCCGACCGAAGCGGCGCGATCATTCTGGTTCCGCCAGTCCGGCGCCGCCACTGTGGAGGACAGCCGGTTGCAGCAGTGTCTGCTCGCCTTCGCCAGCGATTACTGGCTGGGCGGCGCCGCGGCGATTCCGCATTTCCTGCCCACCAACAGCGGCGAATTCCTGATCACCAGCATGGATCATGCGATGTGGTTCCACCGCCCTGCCCGCTGCGAGGCATGGATGCTGCATCATACGTCCAGCCCGTCGGCAGGTGATGGCCTGGGCCTCACGACGGGGCGGATTTTCGACCGCGATGGCCGTCTGATCGCGTCGACCGCCCAGGAATGCCTGATGCGCCGCCTCCGGACTTGAGGCGAGCTTAGAGCCAATCGACATTCAGCCCTGACGGCCTGCGAATGACGCTTTTCCGTGCTTCCGGTGCTCACGTACTTTGAGTACGCTGCGCGCCGGGTCACGGAAAACCACCATTTTCGGCTCGTCATCTTCTGAATGTCGATGGCTCTAGTCCGGTTGGCCGCCCTTCGGATAACGCCCCATCATCAGGTAGAACAAGGCGGCGAGAAAGAAGCTGCTTGAACAAGCCAGCAGGGCAATGTCGTAACTGCCGAAACGATCATAGGCCATGCCGATCAGGCTGGCGCCTACCGCGACGCCAAGCGCGATGCCCAGCGTCGACAGGCTGTAGATGGTGGCATAGCTGCGCAGCCCGAAATAGCGCGCGATCATGAAGGCGACGATATCGATCTCCGCCCCCTGGCCAAGGCCGATCATCAGCACCGCGCCATAGAAAAGCGCGGGCGGTACATCGTGCTGGAGCAGCAGCAGGCAACCGACCGCAGGCGCGAAATTCAGGATGAAGGCAATTGCGGGCGCCCAGAAGCGATCGACCAGGACACCGCTGAGCAATGCGCCCATGGCGGCAGCCGCGCCCATCATCGATACCGCGCCCACGGCGGCGACGGCATCGAGCCCCTTTTCCACGCCAAGCGGCTTCATCTGGGAGAGCAACGCCACCACCGGCACATAGTTGAGAACGGACGCCGCGATGAGGATGCGGACCTTGCCATTGGCCAGCAGCGACAGCGCGCTGTCAGCACGGGGCAGCGCGGTGCGTCCGGACCGCAGCTCCGCAGTGCGTGAGGGCACCCAGAACCAGATGAGAGGCAGCGCGATCAACAGGATGAAGGCGGCAAGCAGCAGATAGCCGCCCGACGATCCGAAGCGCAGGATCATCGGATATAGCGCCATCGGCATCAACGCACCCGCGACCGCCAGCCCCGACCGGCCTATGGCGAGCGCGGTCCCCCGCGTCCGCTCGAACGCGCCGCTCAGGATGCGCGTGACGGTGATGCCGGTCGTCGCCATGCCGACGAGCGCAAAGCCGAAATGCACCGCGTAGAAATAGCCGAGCGATCCGCCCATGGAAGCGAGCAGCCCATAACCGATGGCGGTCAGCAGCAGGCCCGCCGACAATATCGGTCTGACGCCGTGACGATCCGTCATCCGGCCGATGACCGGCGCGATGAAAGCGATGATCAGGCCGAAGCTGTGGACGAAGGCGATGTCCCCGCGCGACCAGCCGAACTGCTGCTGCAAGGGTTCCACGAACAGGCTGGAAACCGCAGAATAGAGGGAATAGCCCAGCGATCCTGCGAACAGCGCCGCAACGCCGGGACGCCAGGCGCGCCTCCATTCTTGCGCGATCAGATGCAATTGGGATGTACCGGCGGCGTCAGGGGGCGGGTGCGGGCTCATGCCCCATTCCTGCGCGAAAGCGGGCGATGGGAACAGCCGCATCCCATTTCTACGCATATGTGTAGAGACCATGGCCATGGCTTGCCAGCGGGTCGACGGCGGCGGCACCGTCATGGCCATGTTGGGGAGAGGATGATGGCCGAGGATATTGTCGTCGAACGGCTGACGGACGGCCAGGGAATCGCGCTCGTAACGCTCAATCGGCCCGCGCGCATGAACGCCGTGCTTCGGGAGACGGTCGCCCGCTTCAACGGGCTGATGGACGAACTGGCGGCCGACGCCGCCTGCCGGGCCGTCATCGTCACCGGCGCGGGGCGAGGCTTCTGTTCAGGGCAGGATCTCGCGGCGACCAACCAGCGTAACCAGACGGGCAGCAGCGGCGTCATCGAGAAACTTCACTGGCAACAACAGTTCGCCGGCATGGGCGGACGCATCCGGTCCATGCCGAAACTGGTGATCGCGGCGGTCAATGGCCCGGCTGTGGGTGCGGGCATGGCGATCGCGCTCAGCGCCGATGTACGGATCGCGACCCCCGCAGCGAAATTTCTGGTGGCGGCGGTGCGGATCGGGCTGACCGGCGGCGAAAGCGGCATCTCCTATCTGCTGCCGCGCATGATCGGCGCGGCGCGAGCCTTCGACATATTGCTGACCGGCCGCGCGATCGAGGCGGAGGAAGCCGAGCGCATCGGCCTTGTGCGATCGCTGTCCGATCCGCGGTCGTTGATCGACGACGCCATCGCCTATGCGCGCTCCGTTCTGGCAAACAGCCCCTATTCGGTCGCCCATACCAAGGCGCTGATGTGGGCCAATCTGGATGCCAACAGCTATGAAGCCGCGATCCAGGCAGAAAACCGGGCGCAGATACTGGGCACGATGACCGAGGATTATAGCGAGGCGACCGCCGCTTTCATGGAAAAGCGGCCGCCGCATTTTTCGGGACGATAGGCCAAAGGCGCCCCGTCACGGCCCGAAGGCGGTGACAAGGCGCTTCCCTGATTGTCAATCCACGATCCGCTTGACGGCCCGGTTGCGGTCGAGCGTGGGATCGAGATAGCGGCCCACCGCATAGTCGCCCATGATCGTGGTGCGTCGGGCGCTGCGTGGGACGTTCAACGGCACGCCCTCCGCATGGTGAATCATCCGCCAATTATCCCACACCAGCATGTCGTTCTTCTGCCAGTCGTGGAAATAGGCATGTCGCTCGTCGGTCAGATGCGCCGCCAGTTCGGCGAGCAGCGAATCGCTTTCGGCCCGATCCATGCCCAGAATATACTGCGCCTGCAGCGGTGAAATCTTCAGCGCCTTGCGCCCGGTCTCCCGCTGGGTGATGACCATCGGGTGGACGACGGGCGGGAAATCATATTTCGTTCCGCCAGAAGGCGTGTCGCGCGCCAAGGCACGGAGATCGGCCGGGACGCCATATTTGCACTGCATGAAGTCCGTCACGAAATGATAGACGACCTCCATGCCGTCGATCTTCTCCTTCATTCCGGGCGACAGCCGCTCATAGGCTTCGATCGCATCGATGAACCCGGTTCGGCCAAGCTGCGTCGCCGGCTTCTCCATGCGGAGCACCGCGCCGCGCACGATCGTCGGCATGAAGCTCTGGTCCCAATGCCACGGGATATAGCCCGCCCGGTCATGCCCGCCGAAATGATAATCGGTCTGGAAGCGGGGCTTGTCGTCCGCCGGGTCATATTTCAGCGTCATCATGAACTGGTTATTGGGATCGTTCATATCGGCGGTCGCAGCCGGCTCCATCTCCCCGAACAGACGGCTCAGCCGCATCTGCGCTTCGTCATCGGCATCGGGATCGCGGAACAGCAGCAGTCCGGCCTCGATCCATATGTCGCGGATTGCGTTTGCCATGTTGTCGTCCAGCGGGCGCGACAGATCGACGCCGATGATCTCCGCACCGAAACCGGGGCTGAGCGCGCGGACCTTGAGCCCGGCCCTTTCCTGAACCTCGTCTTCTTTCAGCATCATTCTCTCCTCGCGCATGCGGCCGGGCCATAACGGCGGACCAGTGCGCTCATGTTAAACCTTACCCATTGCCCCTATAATCGGGCAATTTTCGAAAAAACTATTCAATATCATTGAACAATGATCTTGAATGGACTTTCGACAACTCATCAGAAGTCTGATGACATCGCCCGGAACCCGCCCATAACGGCGCCTATTGCTTCGGCCATGCTATAAGGGCGAGCAAGACGGGGGTGGCGGACGGCAGCCCCGTGTCGGACGAGATCCCCAAGAAGGAATGGAAAAGGATGAATAGTTTCACCGCGACCCCGTGGCCCAAGGACCGCGTCATGCCGGCCCGATCGTGGGAGAGGCCCGCCGGCATGCGCGTCATTTCCAGCGACGATCATCTGATCGAGGAACCGGGGCTGTGGGAAAACCGGCTGAAGGGCGCGGACAAAGATCGCGCGCCTAAATATTGGAAGGACGAGACGGGCTTCCATCTCGAAGTCGACGGGCAGAATTATGACGTCCCCGGCCTGCCGCCGACCTTCCCCGAAGGGCGCGAGGGCTTTTGGGATGTCGACAAGCGCCTGGCGGACATGGACGCGGAGGGCATTGACGCCGCCATCATCTATCATGGCCGCCTCAACAGCCTGATCCGCATGCCGGACAAGGAATTCTGGTATCGCTGCGTCGATGTCTGCAATGAATGGGCCGCGGAATGGAAGGAAGCGGCGCCCGACCGGCTGTTCCCCGTCGCGCTGCTGCCCACCTTCCTGTGGCCGGAACGAACGAAGGATTATCTCCAGAAGCTGAAGCAGCTCGGCTACAAGGCGATCGACATTCCCGTCAGTCCCAAGGGCGTGCGCTACAACAGCAAGGATATGGACCCGTTCTGGGAAGCGATCCAGGAAAGCGGCTTTCCCGTCTCCTTCCATATCGGCGCCTATCTCCAATATAGCGGCCGGGGCTCATTGGGCGCGAACCTGAACGCCAATCTGATGCCCTTCACCGGGCTGTTCGGACAGCTGGTTTTCTCCGGCCTGTTCGACCGTTTCCCCGGCCTGCGCGTCGTCTTCACCGAAGGCGGCGCGAGCTGGGTGCCCGGCACGCTGGAAAATGCCGACAAGGTCGCACGCGACTATGCGACCGAATTGCGGCCCAAGCTGGCGCAGAAGCCGAGCTGGTACTGGCATAACCACTGCTACACCACCTTCATGGAAGACGATGTCGCGATGGAGAATATCACGCGCATCGGGGATGGCCGGGTGATGTGGTCGACCGACTATCCGCATCCGGAAGGCGTGATGGGCAGCAGCGACGCCATCATGAAGCGCATCTTCGATACGGTGGGCGAGCCCGCCGCGCGCAAGGTGCTGGGCGAAACGGCGGCCCAACTCTGGGGCATCTGATCGGATAAGGGGTAAGGGAAGGGGAGCGGACCTGAGGTTCGCTCCCCTTTCTTTCAGCCGGGCGTCGCGCTGCTCCACGCCATGGCGCCCATGGCCTTGCGCTTTTGCAGCGCTTCCGTCTCGATCGCCAGCGCGTCGGCCAGCGTGCCTTCCGTTCCGCGATCGATCACGCTCTTGGACATGCGGATCAGGCCGGGATCGTGCGCGGCGATCGCCCCGGCGATCTCGATGGCTCTGGGCAGCAATTGCTCAGCCGGCAGAAGCTCATTGGCCAGGCCCACGCGCAAGGCCGTGGCGGCATCGACCGGCTGGCAACTCAATATCATCTGGCGGGCGAAGCGCGCGCCCACGGCGTGGGGCAGGCGCGACCCCATGCCGCTGCCGGACAATGCGCCGATCTTCGCATGCGTATCGGCAAACCGGGCATTCTCGCTGGCCAGAATGAAGTCGCAACCCAGCGCCAGCTCAAGCCCGCCAGTATAGGCCGCACCGCCGACCGCGGCGATCATGGGCTTGCCCAGGCGCGGTACGCGCTGGATCAGCGCCGTCACGCTCTGGCGCGGCGCATCAGGAGCAGAGAAGGTCTTAAGGTCCAGCCCGGCGCAGAAGGCCGGCGGCGCGCCCGTCAACACGCCCACCCGCCAGCGGTCGTCCTGCACGAAAGCATCGAATGCCGCGTTCATGGCGTCAAGCAGCGCGGGATCGATCGCATTGCGTTGCGCCGGCCGGTTCATCGTCAGCAACATTATGCCTTCGCCGGCTTCCTCGGCCAGCAGCACGCCATTCGGTTCCAGCGTCATATCTGGCTCTCGAAAAATGCGATGACGTCGCGGGCGAACGCCTGGGGTTCCTCCATCGCGGCGAAATGCCCGCCCGCGTCCATCTTCGTCATGCGGACCACATGATATTGCCGCTCGGCCAGGGCGCGGCTGGGCATGGGATAGAATTCGCCGGGAAAATGGGCGAGCGCGGTGGGCACTGTCACCGGCCCGGCCGCCAGCGCGTCGCCGTTCAGGCCGTAATACATCCAGATCGACGACATCACATTGTCGGTGACCAGATAGGACATGAGGTTCGTGATCAGATGGTCCTTGCTGAACCGGCTCTCTATATTGCCCTTGGTGTCGCCCCAGCGCCAGAATTTCTCGACCACCCAGGCCGCCCAGCCGACTGGATTGTCATGCAGCGCCAAGCCGATGGTCTGCGGTTTGGTGGCCTGTTCGTGATGATAGCCGCTTTCCGCCTCCATCACCGTGCGGACCTGCGCCCAATAGTCGAGCAGTTCCGCATCGGCATCGGCATGCGGCGGCGGCGCCATGAAGAAATTGAGATGGATCGCCGCCACGACATCGGCGTGGCTGATGCCCAACTGCGTCGTCACCGCCGATCCCCAGTCGCCCCCCTGCGCGAAGAAGCGCGGATAGCCCAGCACGTTCACCATCAAGGCGCGCCACAAGGCGGCGACGCGGGCGGGACCGATCGGCCGCGGCGGCCGGCCCGACCAGCCATAGCCGGGCAGCGACGGCACGACGACGGAAAAGCCCGCCTCCACCAGCAGCGGGATCGCCTCCTGGAACTCCACCACCGATCCCGGCCATCCATGCGTCAGCAGGATCGGCGGCCTGTGCGTGTCACTGTCCCGCACATGATAGAAATGAATGGGGATGCCGTCGATCTCGACCATGAACTGCGGCCAGCGGTTGAGCTTCTCCTCCTCCGCGCGCCAGTCATATGCCGAACGCCAATAATCGACCAGCTCGGCCAGATAGCGCGCATCCATGCCATATTTCCACTGGTCGGGATCGTCGGGCATATAGCCGATGCGACTGTCCGCCAGCCGGTGCCGGATATGATCGAGCACAGACTGCGGCACGTCGATGCGGAAGGGGGTGGGGGTCAAAGGGCCTCTCCTCAATGATCGGCCGATTCATAATGCTTCCATCCCCTGGCCGAATATCCATGGGCGGATGCATCACAGTCATGATCGGACTCCCGGGCAGTCATGACGGGAGAACGGGCCGGTGGTACGATGGCGTATCCTTGATGACAACGAAAGATGGAGGGGGAGCCAGTGGGCATCGTCATACGCTATCCACGTATCGATTTTTCAAAGGTGCGCGCGCATTGGGCACCCAATATCGCCTTCGCCCAGTTTCAGAACGCGACCTCGATCATTCCCGCCCCGGTCGAACCCTGGCTGATCAAGGTGCTGAACATCGCGATGGAGCGCCTGCCCGCCGGTTCGGAGCAACTGCGCGAGGACATGGCCGCCTTCATCGGCCAGGAATCGCAGCATTACCGCCAGCATCAGAAGTTCAACAAGGTGATCGCGGCGCAAGGCTATCCCCGGCTGGCCGAGTTCGAGAAGAAGCTGGCCGACGATCTGGACGCTTTCCTGAAGAACCGCTCGCTCAAATTCATGCTCGCCTATGCCGACGGCTTCGAATCGCTGGGCGCGGTGCAGGGCGGCATCTGGTTCGAGCGGATGGATGCGCTGATCGAAGGCGCCGACCCCAATGCCGTGGCATTCTGGAAATGGCATATGGCCGAAGAGTTCGAACATCGGGAGGTCTGCTTCCAGATCTATCACCGGATTTACAGCCGCGGCCTGTGGGGCAGGATCTGGAACGGCTATTTCTACCGTGTCTATGGCTGCCTCTATGCCATGGTTCATTTGCGGGGTTTCATGGACCGCATGTTTTCCTACCTGATCGAACAGGACAAGAAAAGCATGACGCCTGCCGAACAAGCCGCGCTTGATCGCGACATCAAGGCGCTCAACAATTTCCAGCTCAGGGTATTTTTCCCACAACTGCTCAAGAACTTGCTGCCCTGGTACGATCCGGGGAAAAAGCCAACCCCGCCCGGGCTGTTCGATTTTCTCCGCCAGTTCGAAAAATCGGGACCGGCGGAGGCCTGAGCTGACGGTTCGCCAGAAATGACGGGGCGCGCGGCGCTGACGCCCTTCTTCCCGGTCACGCGCTTTTATACAGTTCCTTCAGCGCGAACTTGATCACTTTCCCCGTCGAATTCATCGGCAGCGCGTCGAGGAAGGTGACGCCGCGAGGAATCTTGTAATTGGCGAGATTGGCCTTCGCCCAGCCGATCACCTCCTCCGCCGTGATGGAGGAACCGGCGGCCCGGACGATGAAGGCATGGCCCACTTCGCCCAGCCGCTGGTCGGGCACGCCGATGATGGCGGACTGGTGGATGCCCGGCAGGCCCGTCATCTGCTTCTCGATCTCCGCCGGATAGACGTTGAATCCGCCGACGATATACATGTCCTTCAGCCGGTCGGTGAGCTTCAGATACCCGTCCGCATCCAGACAGCCGACATCGCCCGAATGCAGCCAGCCATCGGCGTCGAGCGTGGCGCGGGTCGCCTCCGGATTGTCGAGATATTCGATCAGCAGCTTGTCGTCGCGGATCAGCACTTCGCCCGGCTCTCCCACCCCCAGCGAGCGGCCATCCGGCCCGGCGACGCGGATTTCGGTGCCGGGGATCGCCGTGCCGACCGTATAGGCGATGCGTTCCATGGGATCGCCCGGCCGGGTGTGCGTCGCGGAGCCGCAGCATTCGGTCATGCCATAGCCGGTGCTGATCTCCTGGATCGGGGTTTCGGCCTGGAGCCGTTTCATCAGTTCGATCGGCACGACGGTCGATCCCGTCGACATGAAGCGCCAGCTCGAAATGTCCCAATCGCGCCAGTTGGGAAAGGCGAGCATTTCCTGGAACACGGTCGGCGGCGCGGGCATAACGGTGATCCGGTTCTTCGCCACCAGGTCGAGCACGCTTGCCGGATCATAGGCTTCGGGCCAATAGAGCGTGCTGCCCGCGATCAGCGATGCGACCCAGCCCGCCTTGTAGGATGCGTTGTGCGAGAAGGGACCGAAGGCGGCATAGCGGTCGTCCGCCGTCTGCCGGGCGATGTCGACCCATGCCTGACCGCCGCCCAGCGACCGGCGATGATCGAAAAGCGCGCCCTTGGGCGCTCCCGTCGTGCCGGACGTGAACATGAGGTCCGCCAGCGTGTCGGGCTTCACCATCGCCTCGCGCTCGGCAAGCTGCGCGTCGCTGCTGTTTGCGGCCAGCGCGACGAAATCCTCGAAACCGATTTCGCCTTCGCCCAGTTCCTGCGGTTCGGCGCGCAACACGATGCGGCGGCGCAGGCCGGGCATCGCTTCGTCCTTCAGCATGGCCGGATAATAGCGGCCCAGGAAACTGCCGATGGAAAACAGGCGGACAATCTGTCCCCGCCGCACGATGTCCGACACCTCGCCGCCCTTCAGGCGTGTGTTGAGCGGCACCATCACGCCCGCGGCGCGCTGGATGCCGATGGCGATGGCGACCCATTCCCACATATTGGGCGCCCAGATGGCGGCCCGGTCGCCCGGCCGGGCGCCGTCCGCGATCAGGGCCTTGGCGACCAGATCGGCCTGGCGGTCGAGTTCGCGATAGCTGATCGCCCCGTCAGTCTGCGAAACCAGGGCCGGGCGGTCCCCGTGACGCGCGGCGGCGCTGCGCATGAGGGCGGGAATAGTCGTCGTCATGATGGCCTTTTCGTCAGGATTCTGGTGCCGATGCCATGTTGCAGCATGGGCCGAACTCGCCTTCGAAGGAAGGACAAGCTTGGCATCACCGTGGTTGTGATGGCTGGCTTCATCGATCCAGATGGCGCAGGAAATCGCCCCGCGCCGACCAGACCATCCAGGCCGCGAGCGGTCCGGCGGTCAGCAGGCCGGTGATGATCGCCCAGCCCAGCTTCATGGGATCGCCATAGACATAATCCGTCAGGAAACCGATCAGCATCGGTCCCAGCGCATAGCCGCACAGATTGGACGCCAAAACCATCAGCGCGGCGAAGCGTCCGCGCATCTCGATGGGCGCGATCATCTGCACGGCGGCCATGGTCGGCCCATAGCTCGACCCCATGGTCATCATCATCAGCGTGATCGCGCCGAACAGCAGGGCGAAATTGCCGGCTGCGAAGGCCGCCGCCAGAACCGGGGGAATCGCGATGCAGAAGCCGCACAGCAACCGCAGCGCCATGTCGCGGGTGCCGCGCGCGAAGCGATGGTCGATCAGCACGCCCAGCGACAGCCCGCCGACGATGCCGCCCAGCGCGACCGCGACCGACATCATCGTTCCCACCTCCGCCGCGCTGACGCCCAGCACGCGGCGGGCATAGGTCGGCGTCCATACCATCGTCCCCTGAATGGCGACGGCCATCACCGCCGATCCCAGGATCAGCCCCAGCATCAGCCGGGGATGCGCGCCGATATGGCGGAAGAAGGCGCCCCAGCTTGCCGCCTGCCGGTCGGGCGGAGGCTGGCTGCGGCGCTTCGGCTCGCGAAAGGCGAAAGCGAGGAAGGCGACCGCCACGCCGGGCAGGCCCGTCACCACCAGCACTTGCCGCCAAGGGGCAAGCCCCGCGAACGGACCGCTCAACGGCTCCGCGCTGAACAGCGCGAGCAGGTTGCCGCCCAGCGCGTAGGACAGCGATATGCCGATGACGCCGGACACGGAAAGGCAGGCGATCGGCGTCGTCAGCCGATGACGGGGGAAGATGGAGGCAAGGAGCGACTGCCCAGCGGGGGATACCGCCGCCTCGCCCGCGCCCACCAGCAGCCGGCCGGCGAAGAGCTGGCTGTAGCTGCGCGCCAGCCCTGTGCCCGCCGCCGCCAGCGACCAGACCACGATGCCGGTGAACATGATCGCGCGCCGCGAATAACGGTCGACCAGCCCGCCGATCACCAGCCCCATCAGCCCGTAGAAGAGGGCGAAGGACAGGCCTTGCACCAGGCTGATCTGGAAATCGTTGAGGCCAAGGGCGGCCCGCATCTCCGGGATCAGCACCGATATGACTTGCCGGTCGATCATCGACACGATCTGGAAGATCATCAGGATGAAGACGGTCCACCAGGCGCTGGCCGGACCATAATTGTCCGGCCAGTGACTGGTCTGGGCGGGGGCGTCGGCGGGGCCATCCACGCGCGCGTGCAAGGGGTCAGCCCTTCAGATGGGCAGGCAGATCCTGCATGAAGACGGCCTTGATCTCGGTGAAGCCGTGCAACCCTTCCTCACCGCCCTCGCGGCCCACGCCGGACTGTTTGAAGCCGCCATAGGGAATGGTGTAGTCGATGACGCGGCCATTATGGCCGAAATTGCCGGTACGGATGCGGCGGGCGACCTTGTAGGCGCGCTCGACATCCTGCGTGAACACCCCGCCCGACAGGCCGTAGATATTGTCGTTGGCGATGGCGATCGCCTCTTCCTCGCTGCCATAGGCGATGATCGTGCCGACGGGTCCGAAAATCTCCTCGCGGGCGATGGTCATGTTGTTGCTGGCGTCGGTGAACAGGGTCGGCTCCACGAACCAGCCCTTGTCGAGATGAGCCGGGCGGTTGCCGCCAGTGACGATGCGGGCGCCCTGCGCCTTCCCCTGCTGGATATAGTCGAAGACGCGGCCATGCTGGCGCTGGGTGACGAGCGGGCCCATCTGCGTCGTTTCAGTGAAAGGATCGCCCACCTGCACATATTGCATGGCGGCGGCGAGCGCTTCCTCCACCGCGCCCTTCAATGAGGCGGGCACTAATATGCGGCTGAAGGCGGCGCATTGCTGGCCGCACAGCCCGACCAGGTTCGGCATGATCCCTTCCACGACCTTGCCGATGTCGGCATCGTCCAGGATGATGGCGGCGGACTTGCCGCCCAGTTCCGTCGTGATGCGTCCCGACCGGGCGCTGACGACCGAGGCGATGTGCAGGCCGGCGGCGGTCGAACCGGTGAAGCTGACCTTGTCCACCCCTTCATGGCGGATCAGATAATCGGACACTTCGCGATCCGCCGTCAGGACGGAAAAGACGCCGTCGGGCACGCCCGCCGCCGCGATGCATTCGGCCAGGATCAGCGCTTCCAGAGGCGTTTCGGGCGAAGGCTTGGCGATGATCGTGCAGCCTGCCGCCAGCGCGAAGGCGACCTTCAAGGAGAGCGTGGCCAGCGGCGCGTTCCACGGCACCACGGCGGCGACGACGCCCACCGGCTCGCGCACGACGATGGCATGCCCGCCGGCCAGGGCGGGGCGCACCTCCTCAAACCCCTTTTCGGCAAGGTCCGCGGCATAGGTGTAATAGCCGCCCATGAAGGGGGCCGTCATCGACGATTGCGAATAGGGCATGCCCACCTGCAGCGACCAGGCGCGGGCGAAATCGTCGTTGCGCCTGGCCATTTCCTCAGCGATGCGGCGCAGATAGACGGCGCGCTCCGGCCCGGTCATGCGGGGCCAGGGGCCGTTGTCGAAGGCATTGCGCGCCGCCGCGATGGCGCGGTCCATGTCGGCGGTGGTCGCCTTGGCGACGCGGCCCACTTTCTCCTCGGTGGCGGGCGAGATGATCTCGATACCGTCCGATCCCGAAGAAGGGGACCAGTCGCCGCCGATGAACAGCTTTTCGGGGTTCGCGAGGTGGAGAAGCGTATCGGTCATGCGCGATTTTCCTTCTGGATTCGGCAAAGAAAGGGCGGCTGCTTAGGTCTCGACCACGACAGGCAGCGACAGGATATTGGCGACGCCGCCATCGACCGGCAGCATGTGGCCCGTGATATAGGCCGATGCGTCGGACGCCAGGAACTGGACGGGGCCGACCATCTCCTTCGGATCGCCAAAGCGGTCGAGCGCTATGGCGCTGCGGAAGATTTTCGCCCGCTCCGGATGGCCGACGGTGGGCGCTGCCATGTCCGTGTCGAAGAACCCGGGCGCGATGGCGTTGCAGGTGACGCCATGGGGCGCCAGGTCGGCCGCGATGGATCGCGTCAGGCCCAGCACCGCATGTTTGCTGGCGACATAGGCGGACAGGTTCGGCCGCCCGGTGTCGGAGACGTAGGAGGCGAAGTTGATGATCCGCCCCCATTTGCGCGCCGCCATGCCTTTCGACAGGTCGCGGCACAGCAGATACATGGACGATACGTTCACATCGAACATATTCTCCCAATGGGCGAGGGTGGACTCGTGGAGCGGTCCCCATCCGCCGATGGCGCCGTTATTGACCAATATGTCGATGGCCGCGCCTTCGGCGTTCAGCCTGTCGGTCGTCGCCTGCACCGCGTCCAGATCGGCTAGGTCGAACGCGATCGTTTGCGCCCGCCCGCCAGCCGCCCGTATTTCTTCGGCGGTTTCCTCCAGCTTCGCGCCGTCCCGCGCCGCGAGGATCAGCGATGCTCCCGCGTCCGCCAGCCCCAGCGCGATCGCCCTGCCCAGGCCGCGGGAGGCTCCCGTGACCATCGCCGTGCGTCCCGCGAGCGAGAAAAGCCCCGTCATTCTTATCCTCATCCTTGGCCAAGACTACGTCCCGATGCAGTCATAGCGCTGGCGACCCCCGGATTTCGATGGCATCCGCCAAGCCATCATAAGGGCGATGTTCGTCGGTAAAGTCCGACATAAGGCTTGCGCACCCTTCATCCCTCCCCGCTATGCACGGTGCTGAGGATAAGGAGAAAGGCAGCATGGTCGAGGCGCAGAGCAGCGTGGAGGCGGAAGCCGATTATGTCATCGTCGGCGCGGGATCGGCCGGCTGCGTGCTCGCCAACCGGCTGAGCGCCAACGGCCGCCACAAGGTCGCGCTGCTGGAGGCGGGCGGCGACGACCGGCCGTTGCAGAATCTCTTCAATCCCGCGCAGGCGATGAGCACGATGAACATTCATGTGCCCGCCGGTTTCACCAGGATGCTGAAGGACCCGCGCATAAACTGGAATTACATGACCGATCCCGATCCGGGTTCGGACGGCCGGCAGCATTTCTTCCCGCGCGGCAAGGTTCTGGGCGGTTCCTCCTCCATCAACGGCATCCTCTGGGTGCGCGGCTTGCCGGAAGATTATGACGGCTGGCGGCAAAGGGGCCTGACCGGCTGGGGCTGGGACGAAGCGGAAACCTATTTCCGCCGGATCGAGAACCAGCAGGGCGAAGGCGCCAGCCGCGACCAGCAGGAAGGCCCGCTCAAGATCAGCGACGTGCCGATGCGGCACCCGATGCTGGACATCATGACGAAGGCGTTCGAGGAAGCGGGCGCCCCGGTGGCCAAAGACCTGAACGGCACCACGCGGGAGGGCGTCGCGCGGGTCCGGCTCAACGCCCATAAGGGCCTGCGCGTATCGGCGGCGGTCGCCTATCTGCACCCGGCGATGAAGCGGCCCAATCTGCAGGTCATCATCCATGCCCACGTCACGCGCATCCTGTTCGAAGGCAGGAAGGCCGTCGGCGTCGAATATTGGAAGGGCGGCCGGCTGCGGCAGGTGCGCGCGCGCCGCGAGGTCATCCTTTCGGGCGGAACGATCAATTCGCCCCAATTGCTGGAACTGTCCGGCATCGGCCAGGGCGAACGTCTGCGGGCGCTGGGCATCACGACGCTGGTGGACAGCCCGAACGTCGGTGAGAATTTGCAGGACCATTATGCATCGATGGTCCGCGCTCGCCTCAAGCCGGGCGCTTCCAGCTTCAACGCCATGTCGCGCGGCCTGCCGCTGGTGGGGCAGATGATCCGTTTCGCCGCGAGCCGTACCGGACTGCTGGCGCTGGGTGGGTCGAACCTGACGGCCTTCCTCAAGTCCGATCCGGCGCTCGATCTGCCCGACCTGCAATTCTTCGCCAGCCCCGCCACGGTGGATTTCGAGGCGCTGGCCAAAAACGGCGCCATGACGATGGAAAAGCTGCCGGGGATGACGGTGGGCGGTTATGTGATGCGGCCGCAGTCGAAGGGCTCCATCCATGTGAAGAGCGGCGACTTCCATGATGCGCCCTCGATCAAGCCCAACTTCCTGTCGGCGGAGGCGGACTGCCGCGCTCAGGTCGGCGGGCTGCGTTGGGCGCGCCGCGTGATGGAAAGCCCCGCGCTCGCGCCCTATTTCGACCATGAACTGACGCCGGGGGCAGCGCTGCAAAGCGATGAGGAATTGCTGGCCTTTGCGCGGGCTAGCGGGTCGACCGGTTATCATCACACCTCCACCTGCGCCATGGGCGTCGGCCCGGATGCGGTCGTATCCGGCACGCTGAAGGTCAATGGCGTGAAAGGCCTGCGGGTCGTCGACGCCTCGGTCATGCCCGCCGTCGTGTCGGGCAACACCAACGCAGCGACGATGATGATCGCGGAGAAGGGTTCCGACCTGATCCTTGCAGAAAGCTGATGGGAGTGGCGCCGCCGCCTGTCTCAGTCAGCGATGCTTTGGATTGAAGCGCGACTTGCTCCTGCACAGGAACGCGGTTCAAACTAGGCCGCGTGGACAATTCGGAATGGCGGGAAATGGCCAATCCAAGACATTCCCCTCCCGTAAACGGGAGGGGTTAGGGGTGGGCGCGAGCGTAGCGAGCTTCCAGCTTAG
>NZ_JAINEZ010000048.1:0-38699 GCF_019873065.1 Sphingobium sp. PNB | reverse complement strand
TCAGCGCTGTTTTGCAACGGCTAAGTCAGAAGCTCGCTACGCTCGCGCCCACCCCTAACCCCTCCCGTTTACAGGAGGGGAATGTCTTGGATTGGCCATCGTCAGACTCCCGAAGCAGAAAGGGCCGGCGTCTCGCGACACCGGCCCTTTTCTCATCCCTCGAAATCCGGTCAGGCGGCAGCCTTGGCCCGCGACATGCGCTTGCGCTCGTTCGGGTCGAGATAGCGCTTGCGCAGGCGGATATTCTTGGGCGTCACCTCGACCATTTCATCGTCGTCGATATAGGCGATGGCCTGTTCCAGCGTCATCTTCCAGGGCGGGGTCAGGCGGATGCTGTCGTCCTTGCCCGAAGCGCGGAAGTTGGTCAGCGCCTTCGACTTCATCGGGTTGACCTCCAGGTCTTCCGGCTTGGCGTTCTGGCCGATGATCATGCCTTCGTAGAGCGCCTCGCCCACCCCGACCATCAGGACGCCGCGTTCTTCCAGCGGGCCAAGGGCGTAGGCCACCGCCTCGCCCGCGCCGTTGGAGATCAGCACGCCATTCTTGCGGCCTTCGATATTGCCCTTGTGCGGGCCGTATTTCTCGAACAGCCGGTTCATGATGCCGGTGCCGCGCGTGTCGGACAGGAATTCGCCATGATAGCCGATCAGGCCGCGCGAGGGCGCCGAGAAGGTGATGCGGGTCTTGCCGCCGCCCGAGGGGCGCATGTCGGTCATTTCCGCCTTGCGCTGGTTCATCTTGTCGACGACCGTGCTGGAAAATTCATCGTCCACGTCGATGACGACGGTTTCATAGGGCTCGGTCTTGTTGCCGTTCTCATCCTCGCCGAACAGCACGCGGGGGCGGGAGATGCCGAGTTCGAAGCCTTCGCGGCGCATCGTCTCGATCAGCACGCCAAGCTGGAGTTCACCGCGACCGGCAACTTCGAAGCTGTCCTTGTCGGCCGATTCGGTCACCTTGATCGCGACATTGCTTTCCGCTTCGCGCATCAGGCGGTCGCGGATCATGCGGCTCGTCACCTTGCTGCCTTCGCGGCCCGCCATGGGCGAATCGTTCACCGCAAAGCGCATCGACAGGGTCGGCGGATCGATCGGCTGCGCCTTGATCGCGGTGTTGATCGACGGATCGGCGATGGTGTTCGCCACGGTGGCGACGGTCAGGCCCGCAAGGCTGATGATGTCGCCCGCCTTCGCCTCTTCCACCGGCACGCGGTCAAGCCCGCGGAAGGACAGGATCTTCGAGGCGCGGCCGGTTTCCAGCACATTGCCGTCGGCGTCGATGGCATGGATCGGCTGGTTGACCTTCAGCGTGCCGGAATTGACGCGGCCGGTCAGGATGCGGCCCAGGAAGTTGTCGCGGTCGAGCAGCGTCACCAGGAAGCTGAACGGCGCATCTTCGTCCAGCGCCGGAGGCGGCACATGGTCGACGATCTTCTGGAACAGCGGCTCCAGCGTGCCCGAACGCAGCGACGGGTCTTCATTGGCATAGCCGTTGCGGCCAGACGCATAGAGCACCGGGAAGTCGAGCTGCTCGTCGGTGGCGTCCAGCGTCACGAACAGGTCGAACACCTCGTCCAGCACTTCCTGGATGCGCTCGTCCGGGCGGTCGATCTTGTTGACGACGACGATGGGGCGAAGACCCAGGGCCAGCGCCTTGCCGGTCACGAACTTGGTCTGCGGCATCGCGCCTTCCGACGAATCGACCAGCAGGATCACGCCGTCGACCATGGACAGGATGCGCTCCACCTCGCCGCCGAAGTCGGCGTGGCCGGGCGTGTCGACGATGTTGATGCGCGTGCCGTTCCATTCGACCGAGGTGGGCTTCGCCAGGATGGTGATGCCGCGTTCCTTTTCCAGGTCGTTCGAATCCATCGCCCGTTCCTCGACGCGCTGGTTGTCGCGGAAGGTGCCGGACTGGCGGAAAAGCTGGTCGACGAGCGTGGTCTTGCCATGGTCGACGTGCGCGATGATCGCGATGTTACGCAGGGACATGCAACTGCCTTCGGGATTTAAGGTTTCCCGGCCGGCACCGCGCCTGCTCAGGACTATCGGGCGCGCCCCTACAGGAAATGACGCGCTGCGGCAAGGGCGGCGCGACGGCCGGCGGAAGCGTTCAGTGGTCCGACGCGGCGAAGGCGCCGATCCCCGTTTCCGCCCGCACCCGCTGCGCCGGATAGCCCGCCTTGTCCACAGCCGCGCGGGGCGAGCGGTCGAGCAGCGAGATCAGCCAGATCGAAAGGAAACCCGCCGGAACCGAAAAGATCGCCGCCGAGCTGTACGGAAAAGGCGCCGGTCCCAGACCGAAGGTGGCCGTCCAGACCGCGGGGGACAGCAGGGTCAGCACGAAGGCGGTCAGCAAGCCGATGGTCCCGCCCCATGCCGCGCCACGGGTGGTGCACCCGCTCCAGAGCAGCGAGAGGATCAGCACCGGGAAATTGCCCGACGCCGCCAGCGCGAAGGCAAGGCTGACCATGAACGCCACATTCTGCTTCTCGAACACCAGCCCCAGCAGGACCGCCAGCGCGCCCAGCGCCAGCGTGGTCAACCGCGACACGCGCAGTTCGTCCGCCGAACCCGCCCGGCCATGTTTGAACACCGTGGCGTAGAGATCATGGCTGACCGCCGACGCCGCCGAGAGCGTCAGCCCCGCCACCACGGCGAGGATGGTCGCGAAGGCCACCGCCGAAATGAAGCCCAGAAAGGCATTGCCGCCGATCGCATGCGCCAGATGGATCGCCGCCATATTGCCGCCGCCGCGCAGCGCGCCCTCCCCGTCCAGATAGCCGGGCTCCGTTCCCACCAGCACGATCGCGCCGAAACCGATGATGAAGGTCAGAATGTAGAAATAGCCGATCTACCCGGTCGCCCAGAGCACCGACTTGCGCGCTTCCTTCGCATCCGGAACGGTGAAGAAGCGCATCAATATATGCGGCAGGCCCGCCGTCCCCAGCATCAGCGCCAGCCCGAAGGAAATGGCCGAGACGGGGTCCTTGATGAAATTACCCGGCGCCATGATGGACCGCCCCCGTTCCGCCGCTTCGGCCATGGTCGCCCCGCCGGACAGGGCGGCCTGGCGCTTCACCTCCACCGCACGGGCGAACAGCGCTTCAAGGCTGAAGCCCATCTGCGCCAGCACCATCAGCGCCATGAAGCTGGCGCCGCCCAGCAGCAGCACCGCCTTGATGATCTGCACCCAGGTCGTCGCGCGCATGCCGCCGAACAGGACGTAGAGCATCATCAGCGCGCCGACGATCACCACCGCCACGGCATAGGGCAGGCCGAACAATAATTTGATGAGCTGCCCCGCCCCCACCATCTGCGCGATCAGGTAGAAGCTGACGACCAGCAGCGTGCTGACCGCCGCGAAGCTGCGCACCGGCGGCTGGGCGAAGCGGTAGGAGGCGACATCGGCAAAGGTGAAGCGCCCAAGATTGCGAAGCCGTTCCGCCATCAGGAACAGCAGGATCGGCCAGCCGACCAGAAATCCGGTGGAATAGATCAGACCGTCATAGCCGTCGTTGAAGATCTGCGCCGAAATGCCGAGGAAGGAGGCCGCCGACATATAGTCGCCTGCCATGGCGAGACCGTTCTGGAAACCGCTGATCCCGCCCCCAGCCGTGTAGAAATCGGAAGCGGTACGGGTGCGCGCCGCCGCCGCCTTGGTGATCCAGAGCGTCAGCCCGACAAAGGCGACGAACATGAGGATCGCGACCCAGTTGACGGGCTGGCGCTGCGCCTCCCCCTCCAGCGCCGCTGCGAGCGCGGGGAGCGGGAGAAGCATGATGGAGGCGGTGGCAAGCGCGGCAAGCCAAGCCCTCATGCGACGCGATCCTGGAAGCCGTGGTCGATCAGGAGGGCCGCCATCCGGGCGTCATGGTGGCGGTTGGCATAGGCGACATAAACGCCGGTCAGCGCAATCGCGAGCAGGATGAGACCAAGCCCGACCGGAATGCCGATCGACGTCACGCCCAGGCCGACGGGCATGCCCAGCAGCGCCTTGTCGAAGGCGATCAGCAACAGATAACCGACGAAAGCGAAGAAGATGATGGCGGACAACAGCCAGCCGATCTTCGCCCGACGCGCCACCAGCCGGGCATAGCGCGGATCGGCCGCCACGGCTGCGATCCTCTGTTCGTCCGGTCCGTCGCTCATGCGCCCTCCTTCGTCCTTTCGGCCATGCTAGCCGCGCGCCGGGCGATTGCAATGGCAAGCGCGGAGGCTTTATAGCTCGCATCACGGACTTGCGGGCCAACTGTTCTATGCACATATAACAGTTCGAACCGCCCCTGGCCCCTGGGAGATGACATGGCTTCGACCGCGCCGACCGCCACCGCCACGACCTCTGGCGACACGCTGAACCTGACGCCGCCCGATCCGGTGCCGCCGGTCGCGCCCGAAAAGGCCGCCGGGCTGGTGCCGCTGGATGACGAGAAACGGTCGAAGCTGGACGAGAAGGTCGATGCCTTCATCGACGATCTGGTCGCGCAGGACGCCAATTCGCCCGAATTCGGCCAGCGGGTCGACCAGCTCACCAATATGGGGCGCAAGGAAATCGCGGAGGCGGCCGGGCACAGCAACCGATTCCTCGACCGGCCGGTACGGGCGATGGACAGCGACAACAAGGTCGGCGTCGACCTGGCGGAGCTGCGCCGGACCATCGAGGATCTCGACCCCGGCAAGCGCGGCAGCCTGACCGCGCCGAAGAAGCTGTTCGGCCTCATCCCCTTCGGCAACCGGATGCGCGACTATTTCGACAGCTACAAGAGCGCGCAGAGCCATATCAATTCGATCCTGGGCTCCCTCGCCAGCGGCAAGGACGTGCTGATCAAGGACAATGCCGCGATCGATGTCGAGCGGCAGAATATGTGGGCCACGATGGGCCGTCTGGAGCAGATGATCCACATCAGCAAGACGCTCGACGCCCGGCTGGAAGCCAAGGCGCTGGAACTGGATTCGACCGACCCCGCGAAAGCCAAGGCGATCCGGGAGAGCGCGCTCTTCTACATCCGCCAGCGCACGCAGGACCTGCTGACGCAGATGGCGGTGACGGTGCAGGGCTATCTGGCGCTGGACCTCGTCAAGAAGAACAATGTCGAGCTGGTGAAAGGCGTCGACCGCGCCAGCACCACGACCGTCGCCGCGCTGCGCACCGCCGTCACCGTGGCGCAGGCGCTGGTCGGGCAGAAGCTGGTGCTGGAACAGATCACCGCGCTCAACACGACCACCGCGAACATGATCGATTCGACCGGCGAGATGCTGAAGAACCAGACGGCGCAGATTCACGAGCAGGCCGCATCCAGCACCATTCCCATCGAGACGCTGCAACGCGCCTTCCAGAATATCTACGACACGATGGACAATATCGACACGTTCAAGCTGAAGGCGCTGGAGAATATGAAGACGACGGTGAACACGCTGTCGAACGAGGTGGAGAAGTCCAAGGGCTATATCGCCCGCGCCGAAGGGCAGGCGCAGGCGGCAAGCCAGGCCCGTGCCGACAATCCGTTGCTGAGTTCCATCGAGGCGTGAGGGGATGAGCCGTTCCGACCGCGTGCTGGCCGATGCGGAGGCGGTTCTGCGCCGCCATAGCGGGCGCGGGCAAAGCCTGTCGGCGCGTGCCCGGCAGCGGCGCAACGCGGCGCTGATGCGGAAGGTCAAATATGCCTTCTGGGCGGTGACTGCGGTCCTGATCGGCAGCGCAGTGGCGGGTTTCGTGACCCCGCTGGGCACGACCGGGGTGATGATCGCGCTGGGGGCGATGCTGGCGGCCCTGCTGCTGGTCGCCATGCTTCCCGGCGAAAAAAGGGTGCGGACAGAGGCGCTGGCGGATACGGCGCTCACCGCCCTGCCCCTGCAAACCGAAATCTGGCTGGAGAATCAGCGCAAGGCCCTGCCCGCGCCGGCCGTCACACTGGTCGACAGCATCGGCGTCAAGCTGGAAACCCTGGCGCCGCAACTCGAACGGCTGAACGATCAGGACCCGGCGGCGCAGGAAATCCGCAAATTGCTGGCCGATCACCTGCCCGAACTCGTCACCGGCTACCAATCCATTCCCGAGCCGCTTCGGCGGGAGGAGCGCAATGGGCGCGTTCCCGAACGGCAATTGATCGACGGACTGGGCGTGATCGACGCGGAAATCGCGCGGATGAGCGAAAATCTGGCGAGCGGCGACCTCGACAAGCTGGCGGTGCAGAACCGCTTCCTGGAACTCAAATATCAGGAAGCGAAGGAACTTGGGCAGGACTGACGTCTTCCTACAGTGATGATCCATTTGACGCTGATCATCGTCGATTTCCTCACCGGACTGCTGGCGGCCGGCGCCTGGGCGCTGGCGAGCGCGGGAGGAGCCATTGCGGCGCTTGTCGGCGGCGGACTGCTGGGCGCGTCGCTGTTCCGGAAATGGCGGCAAAAGGGCTGAAGGCAAGGGGTGTCAGACGCCTTCGATCAGCACATCCATGGCATGGCGGGTCAAAGGCTCGCTGAAACGTATGCCGAAGCGCTTGCCCTCGGCCCACATGACGCGACCGCTCGCCTGCACGCCCAATGCCTCGACCATGAGGTAGGTGCCGGTCGTCGGCGGCGTTTCGCAATGGGCCAGCGCGCCCGAGCTGGAAAGGTCCAGAAAATGGGCCCGCGCCGCCGTGCCGCCGAAACGCAGCGCAACCGGCCCGAACATCTTGTGGCGCGGGTCGAGCCGCCGCTGCCCCGCGGCGCCAGTCAGGTCTGTCATATCCTGCCCTCTCCCCAAGGCATCAGGTCGTCCAATGGTCAACGCATCATAGAATCGCTGGCAGCGCATTAACCATAATCCGCGCCAAGAAAAGCCTCCCGGCGACAGGAAGGTCAGGACCGAAGGGCGCAGGGAACGATGGAGGAAGGTTCGGGCCGGGCTGCGATGCGCTTGAACCGGGCGAAATAGCCCCCCGCCGTCGGCTTCGGGATGAGTTCCTCCAGCCGGAACCCCATGGCGGCCAGTTCGCAGGCGAGCAGGCGCGGCGGCGTTCCATGCTGGTCGGTCGGGCGGTTGGCGTCGACCACGATCAGTTCGCCATCCGGCTTGAGCGCGGGACTCAAATGCCAGAGAAAGGCGTAGGGCTCCGCGATCTCATGGTACATATGCACCATGAGGATGCGGTCGAAGCTGTTTTCCGGCAGCTTCGGGTCCTCCGGCGCGCCCAGGCGGACGCTGACATTGCGCCAGTCTTCCCGGGTGATGCGCCGGGACAGGGCCTCGATCACTTCGGGCATGATGTCTTCCGCCAGGACCCGGCCGCTGTCGCCCACCCTCCTGGCGAGGCGAACCGTATAATAGCCTTCGCCCGCGCCGATGTCCGCGACCGTCATGCCGGTGCGGATGCCGGCCCGGTTCATGATGTCCTCCGCCTCGTTCACCCGGTCGCGCGCCTCCTCGCTGGACCAGCGGGTGGACACGATCGGCGCGACCGGGCGGTCGGCGCGCGGAAAGGCGCGAGCGCCTGCCGGGCGGTCGCCATTGCTGTCCGACGAAAACGGGCCGCAGCCCGCCAGCAGGAACAGGCATGCTGTCAGTGTTCCGGCCGCCAGCGCCGGAGCTTTCATCAGTCGACGTCCTCCACATCGACCTTCTCGCCCGTCACCTTCTGGCTGAGCGCGGCGGCCATGAAGGGATCGAGCGCGCCGTCCAGCACATCGTCGGGCGAGGTGGAGGTGACGCCCGTGCGCAGATCCTTCACGAGCTGATAGGGCTGGAGCACATAGGAGCGGATCTGGTGGCCCCAGCCGATCTCCGTCTTGGCCTGATATTCGCCCGAGGCGGCTTCTTCGCGACGGCGCAGTTCCGCTTCGTAAAGGCGCGCCTTCAGCATGTTCATGGCCGTGGCGCGGTTCTTGTGCTGCGACCGGTCGTTCTGGCTGGCGACGATGATGCCTGAGGGAACGTGGGTGATGCGGACGGCGGAGTCGGTGGTGTTGACGTGCTGCCCGCCCGCGCCCGAGGCGCGATAAGTGTCGATCTTGAGGTCGCTTTCATTCACCTCGATCTCGATATTGTCGTCGATCACCGGATAGACCCAGACCGACGAGAAGCTGGTGTGGCGGCGCGCCGAACTGTCATAGGGGCTGATGCGCACCAGCCGATGCACGCCGCTTTCCGTCTTGGCATAGCCATAGGCATTCTCGCCCTTGAACAGGAAGGTGGCGGACTTGATGCCGGCCTGATCGCCCGCCTGATAGTCGACCAGTTCGACCTTGTAGCCGCGCCGTTCGGCCCAGCGGCGGTACATGCGGCTGAGCATTTCCGCCCAGTCCTGGCTTTCCGTGCCGCCCGCGCCGGCGTGGATTTCCAGATAGGTGTCGCTGGCGTCGGCCTCGCCCGCCAGCAGCGCCTTGATCTTGTCCTCGTCCGCGCGGTCGGCCAGCGCCTTCAGCGACGCGATGGCTTCGGTCACCATATCCTCATCGCCTTCGGCATCGGCCATTTCGATGAGTTCGGCGGTGTCGGTCTTCTCGCTCTCGATCGCGCGGGTGGCGCCGATGGCGGCGTCGAGCCGGGTGCGTTCGCGCATCACTTCCTGGGCGAGCTTCTGATTGTCCCAGAGGGTCGGGTCCTCGACGCGGGCGTTCAGTTCGTCGAGGCGGCGCAGGGCGCGGTCCCAGTCGAGGAAGCGGCGCAGCAGGTCCAGCGCGGCGTCGATGCGGTCGATATATTGCTGCGCTTCGGCGCGCATGGGAACTCTCCAGAATGTCGGGGCGCTTGGCCGTAGGATCGGCAAACGCATCAAGTGCCTGCCCCTATCCGAGGGCGGCGGATTTGGGAAGATTCAATCCTTGCCGGCGAATGCGCAAGGATCGGATGGAATCAGGCCGAATCCGCCGCTGTCGCAGCCCCGCCTGAAATCATCCCCGCCCATCACTCCGCCGCCATCGCATAGTTCGAGCGCGGCAGTTCATGCGCCAATGCATTCACCATGGCAGCCACCACCTGCTGCAAACGGGCAAGCCCCGGTCCCGGCTGGTCCAGCGAGACGTCCAGATAGAGGCTCCGGTCGCATTCCACCTGGATCGCATAACAGCCATGCGTCGGCCTGCCGTGGCGTTCGACCATATGGTCGCCCGCATAAGGATGATTTTGCGCGACGGCGATGCCGTGGGCGGCGGCGACATCCGCTGCCAGCGTCATCAGCCGAGCCGAGGCGCTGCGGCCGAATCGGTCCCCCAGCACGAGTCCGGGAGCAACCTGCCCCGCGGTGGGCGGGGGAAGCGGCGGCATGGAATGCAGGTCGATCAGGATCGCATGGCCATGGGCATCGCGCGCCGTCCGCATCAATCGCGCGAGCGTCGCATGATAGGGCCTGTGGAACAATTCGATCCGGCGTTCGACCTCCGCCCAGCCCAGCGAGCGCTGCCATAGCTCATGCGCGCCCGGCAAGCGGCGCGGGATCAGGCCCAGCCCGCCCCGCAATTTGGCGCTGCTCTGCAGGGGGACGTCGCGCGGAATGCCGCTGACCATGCCTGCGTCGATCTCCCGCTCATGCCGGTTGAGGTCGATCGTCGCTCGCGGCACCCGCGCCACCAGCACCGGAACGCCCCGTTCGATCAGCGGATAGGCCAGCATGTCCGCCCAGCGATCCTCCAGCCTTTGCAGCACATCCCGCCGCACCCGCGCCTGTGCGAGCAATCCCTCGTCATAATCCCGCCCCGCATGCGGCACGGAAACGACCACCGGCCCGGCGGGGACGTCGGGTTCGTAAAGATCGTAGGCGGGCGTGGTTTCGGTCGGAACCGGCGGCGCGCTATGTCCCAAGCAAGATCCTTTCACAGGCCGCCGCCCAAAAATGGTTACTCGGCTGGATAATATTTACACCTTGTCGCATATATAGTCGCTTCACGCCATCCGCGAAGGGGGCGATCAGGGGTCGGCCGTCACAGGCCTGGGACGAGACGTACGGGGCAATGGTTCGAATTCTGCTGGCGGAAGATGATGAAAGCATGCGCGCCTATCTGGCCCGCGCGCTGGAACGTTCAGGATATGAAGTCGTCTCCGTCTCCACCGGAGCGCAGGCGGTGCCGCATATCGACAGCGACCGGTTCGACCTGCTGCTGACCGACATCGTCATGCCGGAAATGGACGGGATCGAACTGGCCCAGCATGCCGCCGCCGTGGCGCCCGACATGCGAATCATGTTCATCACCGGCTTTGCCGCCGTCACGCTGAAAGCGGGCAAGGCCGTGCCGCAGGCGAAGGTCCTGTCAAAGCCGTTTCACCTGCGCGACCTGGTGCTGGAGGTCGAGCGCATGTTCGGCACCGAAAGCCTGACCGGCCTCAGCTAGGCCGAGACAACCTCTTCCATATCGGGCGTCGGCGGCAGGGGCTGCCCGGCCATGGCGGCCGCGAACCGTTCCCGGTCCAGCCCCTTTTCCCAAACCGACACCACCACCGTCGCGACCGCATTGCCGATGAAATTGGTGAGGCTGCGACATTCGCTCATGAAGCGGTCGACGCCCAGGATCAGCGTCATGCCCGCCACCGGCACCGACGGCACGATGGAAAGCGTCGCTGCAAGCGTGATGAACCCCGCCCCCGTGACGCCCGCGGCCCCCTTGCTGGAAAGCATGGCGACCAGCAGCAGCAATATCTGCTCCTCCAGGCTCAGATGCACATTGGTCGCCTGCGCGATGAACAGCGCCGCCAGCGTCATGTAGATATTCGTGCCGTCCAGGTTGAAGCTGTAGCCGGTCGGCACCACCAGCCCGACCACCGACTTGCGGCACCCGGCGCGCTCCATCTTCTCGATCAGGCTCGGCAGCGCCGCTTCGGAGGAGGAGGTGCCGAGCACCAGCAGCAGTTCCGCCTTCAGGTAGCGGATCAGATGCAGGATGTTGAACCCGGCGAGCCGCGCCACCACGCCCAGCACCACCAGCACGAACAGTATCGAGGTCAGATAGAAGGTCGCCACCAGCCCGGCCAGATTGGCGAGCGCCCCCACCCCATATTTTCCGATGGTGAAGGCCATCGCGCCGAAAGCGCCCAGCGGCGCCGCCTTCATCAGGAAGGACACCAGCTTGAAGATCGCATGGCTGGCCGATTCGAGCACCGTCATCAGCGGATCGGCCCTCTCCCCGATCATGGTGAGCGCGATGCCGAACAGGATGGCGACGAACAACACCTGCAGGATATTATGTCCGTCCGCCACGGCGGAGACCAGCGTGCCGGGTATGATGTCCAGCAGGAAACCCGTGAGCGTCCGGTCATGCGCCTGCTGCTGATATTGCGCGACCTTCCCGGCATCCAGCGTCGCCGGGTCGATATTGAGGCCTGCCCCGGGATGGACGACATTGGCGACGATCAACCCGACGATCAGCGCCAGGGTGGAAAAGGTCAGGAAATAGGCGAAGGCCTTGGCCGCGACACGGCCGATCGCGCCCAACTCCTTCATCCCCGCCACGCCGGTCACGATGGTGAGGAAGATGACGGGCGCGATGATCATCTTGACCAGCTTGATGAAGGCTTCCCCCAGGGGCTGTAGCGCGACGCCGGTTTCGGGAAAGAAATGCCCGATCCCAACGCCAAGGGCGATGGCGATCAGCACCTGAACATAAAGCTGGCGATAGAATGGCAGGCGGGCGATGGGCTGATCAGACGGCGTGGGCGATGGCAGCATGGCGTTTGGCGTCCCCTTTTCGCACCGCAACATATGACCTGCCGGGCTGCTGTCCAGAAGAATAGCGGCAAGGCTCAATTTCCCGCTTGCGCTCCCTTACACCCCCGGCTATTGGCCCACTCCACCGTGGGCGTGTAGCTCAGTGGTAGAGCACTGTGTTGACATCGCAGGGGTCGCAAGTTCAATCCTTGCCACGCCCACCATCGAAAACCCCGCCAAATCAACGGTTTGGCGGGGTTTTTGTTTGCCTGCCGCAAGCCGTAGAGCTTGGCCTTGCCCATCAATTTTTGGGCAAATTCTGGGCAAATCCGGGTCTCTTTGGGCAAATTCTGGGCATGCAAATGCCGGGCGATGGGAGCGAAATCCCGAGTCGCGCACACCGCCGAAATTATCTCGGACTGCAAGCGATTCGCTTAGCTCGGGCTCCAAAAGGGTCGATCCCGCAGCCGCGCAGGAAGCGTATAAACGCTGCTCGCCCATCACGGCCGTTGCCTGCCGACGCATCCGTGCACTGCCACGAAGCCGGGCACCTCCATGGAATGGATGATCACCTTGCTGTCGCTTGGCATGCTGTTCCAGTTCAGCATGCGCTCGTATCAATCAGGACGACAGCATGCCCCAGACCTTCATAAAAGCTAACGCGCCTCACGCTGAAGCATTTGGAGCGAAACTCCCGGCGCAAGCGCGCGATCAGATGCAACAGGAAGATAAGATGCTCTCCATTCGAACCCGTGGGAAGAACGGCATTTATTATATCCGAGGTACCGTCACGCTTGGCGACAAGCACATCGACGTCAAGGAGTTCAGTTCAGGAACGAGTGACCGCGATGCTGCATCGCACCTGATGGCGGAACATGAGACGAAGCTGCGGCACCGGCTGATGTTCGGTCCGGCCGCGATCGTGGCGCAAGGCAAGATAGCCGACGCGTTTGAAAGCTACCTGACGAAGGCGAAGCCGCCCTGCCCGTCCGACGTCCTGCGCATCGGCAAGCTCAATGGCCTGATCGGAGACTTCAGCCTGCGCGAGCCAAAGCAGGCATGGGAGCATTTTCGCCGCGCCTATCTGACCGGCCATGACCCGGCGGGTCAGGATCGCTATCGCGCCGTGTTCCAGGCCGCGATCAACGTCCATCACGACCTGCACGACCTTCCGCCCCTGCGCATCAAGGCGATCCCGTTCGACAATGAACGGGTGCGCTTTCTCAGCAAGGAAGACCGCGACCGGCTGATCGAGGCCTACTCACCGCACATACAGCCGATTATAACCCTGCTCGCCTTCCATGGCCCACGCATCCAGACGGCATTGCAGCTCCCGTGGGGTGTCGAGGGCGTCGATATGGAGCAAGGATCGATCCGGCTTAACCACAGCAAGAATGCCGTCATCCGGTCCGTGCCGATGCATCCCCGCGTCATGGACGTCCTGCGTCCGATCTGGGAGAAGCGAGGGCAGCCGACAAAGGGGCATGTTTTCCTCAACCGGTTGGGCAAGCCCTATTCCGACACCCGCAAGGCGAAGATCCCCGGCGGCAACCCGATCAGGAATCAGCACGCCACTGCGTGCAAGCGCGCAGAGATAGAGGATTTCACCGTCCATGACTGGCGACACCACTGGGCATCGCACTGCGTCATGGCCGGGATCGACCTCATCACCATCATGAACATGGGCGGCTGGAAATCGCTGCGCATGGTCCAGCGCTATTCCAGCGTCAGCGTCGATCACATGCGTGAATCCATCAATAGGCTCAGCTAAAGCGAGCCGCACGTCCGAGAAGGATTTGGGGCAGACCGCACAGTCTGCTCCATTTCCTGCGAGAACCGATAGCCTAGCGAAGCCGCCCATAGGGTGCAGCGCAATCAGAGAAAGCGCCTCGAGAGGTTGTTCAGTGGTTGAGCGAGCGACTGATGGCGGCATGGATTGTAGCCTGCCTCGCGGTCGATACCAGTTGCGGGTGTGAAGCCAGGTCCCCACGCCTGTTGCGGCGGCCTGATGCATCTCGACAAAGTTTCGGGGGGAATATGAGAGCGGGATACCGCTATCTTCGAACACTTAGAGCGGAATTCCGCTTGATCTTCGAAATTTTTCCTGTAGCGATATTCCGCATAGTATATATTTTAGAGCGGAATTCCGCATGCAAATGGATATTTTTTCTATCCTGGGGGATCAATTGCGTCAGTGGCGCGGCAGACGCTCCATGAGTCAACTTGGATTGGCCCTGCGGCTTGGTCGTGATCGCGCGCGTATCTCTGAACTCGAACGTGATCTGATCGGCGGCCGCCGGGGTCGCGACCGCCTGACCCTATTCGCCGAGATCTGCGACGCGCTGGATCTGGTGCCCGTCCTCGTGCCACGCGCCCAGGCTAGCACAGTCCGTGATCAGGTCGAAGGCGCGCGCGGCATCGACTTCAACCGCCCGGTGCGCTCGACGTTCGAGGAGTTGTTCGTCGATCTCGATGAGGACGAAGAGGAGAACCACTAGATGGGGAAGGCTTCGGCGATCCTCGGCGTTCACCTGCTTGATGCGAAGCTTGGGCCAGTGAAGGTAGGAACGCTCACGCGCGATGCCGACGGCGCGGTCGCCTTCACAGTGTCCGAATCCTATCTCCGCGACACGGCACGGCCCGTACTCAGCCTTGGCTGGTATGATCCGACGTCTGACGCAGGCACCCGCGACCGGCTTTCCGCTCGTGGCGACAAGATTGGCCTGCACGGCTCGATCCCGCCCTGGTTTGCCGGGTTGCTTCCCGAAGGCGCGCTTCGCGAACTGGTGCTCACCGAAATGGGTCCCGGGGATCATGACCAGTTCGACGTGCTCACCCGGCTGGGCGCCGACCTTCCCGGCGCCGTGCTGGTTACAGCCGAAACCGACACACCAGCCTCCGCCGGCCCTCTCGATCTGATATCTATAAAAGGCTTCAAGGCGGCCGAACCCAAGGGTGTGGTCAAATTCTCACTCGCCGGAGTCCAACTCAAATTCACCGCCAATATCGACGGCGAACGGCTTACACTTCCCGCCCGGGGCGACACCGGCCGCTGCATCATCAAGGTAGCAAGCGATACCTATCGCGGGCTTCCGGAAGCTGAGCATGGCGCAATGACGCTGGCGGGCATGATCGGCGTCGAGACAGCGCCTTGTCGGCTGATGCCGCGCGCCGCCGTCGCGGGTATACCCGACGAAATGCTCGAACACGGCGAGCAGGTATTGGTGGTCGATCGGTTCGATCGCGCAGCCGACGACACGCGCATTCACATTGAGGACGCCGGGCAGGTCATCGGAGCGATCGGGGATCGCAAATATACCATGGCCACCACCGAAACCGTCATCAACATGATCAGCCGCTTCAGTACTGACCGCCGCGCCGACATCCTCGAGGCAATCCGCCGCATTGTCGCGGACGTGCTGATCGGCAACGGCGATAATCACCTCAAGAACTGGTCCTTCCGTTTCCCTGAACCGGGGCAGGTCCGCTTGTCACCAGCCTACGACATTGTTCCGACTGTCCTTTTTCAGCCGCGCGACACGCTCGCTCTACGGTTCGTACGCACCCACAGCTTCGACACTGTCAACCTCCACCGATTCGAACGAGTGGCGAGCTTTCTGCGGGTGGACCCCAAGTGGGTCGTTCGCGAGGTCAAGGCGACGGTGGAACGTGCGTTGGACACTTGGCCAGCTACGGCGCCGGAACTTCTGGGCGAGCGGTGGTCGGGAACACTCCTCGCAAGGCTCAACACGCTGGCGCTGGTCCAGGAAGTGCGAGGTTCGGCAAAGATACCGATCGGCTCTTGAAGTTCGAGAGATGGCTGGACACCGTCCACGACTGGCGCCACCACTGGGCATCGCACTGCGTCATGGCCGGGATCGACCTCATCACCATCATGAACATGGGCGGCTGGAAATCGCTGCGCATGGTCCAGCGCTACTCCAGCGTCAGCGTCGACCACATGCGCGAATCCATCAACAAGCTGAACTGAAGCGGATCAGGTAACATCAAAGAATAATGTGGGGCAGGCGACGGAGACCAGCTCCACTTTTTCACTCATACCATGAAAATCCACTCGCCATTCTCTGGGGTGCTGACAGGTCCATGAAACCCTCAAGGGATTCACGCCGCCTGGCGCTGCAAATTACAGATCATATTCCCTAAACTTTGCGAACCCCCAGATTCCTATTCACCTCGATACTCCAGCGCCATCAGCTGTGCCTCACCAGGCCAACCAACGAGAAGCGTACCGGCAGGACCGCCGACCCTGCCGGTTCTACTCAGAGACCTATCACGCCGGCAAGACCGCCGATATCCGCGATTTGGTGGGTCGCATAATGAGGTAGGCTAGGCTCATGTCCGCGCGCGACGAACACGCGCGCACCGTAACCCAAATCACAGGCGGACATGTGATCATACCGAAAACTGGAAGATACGTGCATGGCTTCTTCGGGGGAGCACCCGAGCTGGTCGAACATATATTCGAAAGCCTGCAGCCGCGGCTTGTACGCCTGCGCATCCTCTGCCGTGAAGACATGGGCGAACGGAGCGCCGAGCTTGGCGACGTTATCATGTATCTGTGCGTTATCCGCGTTGGAAAGAATCACCAGGGGGATTTCCTTGGCGACCTTGGCTAGGCCCTCGGGGACATCGGGATGAGGACCCAGGTTGGAATGCTATTATAGATTTTGGATGCGTCCGCCTCGCGAAATTCCACGCTCCACTTCCGGCAGAGACGTTCGACGGAGTTCCGGACTACCTCATGCAATGGCTTCCAGTCGCCAAGAACTTCGTCGAGCCGGTATGCTTTAAAGTCCGCGAGAAAGGCCTCCATCTGCTCCGAGGCAATACGATCGGCAAACAGCTGACGACCCATCGGCCCCATTTCGTAATTGGTCAGGGTGCCATAACAATCGAATGTGATGTATTTGGGTCTAAATTGGCTCATTGGAAATCCTTCCCGTTGTTCGTTCCGCACCGCGAGAACGCGACGGCCCCGCTGGCCCAATACTGGTTCAGCCAAGCAGAAGAAGATTCCGATCAAAGGCGAAGTGTGCAGACTTGTAGCCGTTTTTAACCACGAAACAGGCAATAAACGTGCCTTGTAGCATAGTAAGATCATGTCAGGGAGTTTTGAGACGAGGCGCGGATGCTTGACGATGACAAAGATGCCACGAAGTCAAATGACAAAAAGGCGCTGCGCAGCGCACGCTGGTTCCGCAAGGACGATTTGCCGGGCTTCATTCACCGCTCCACGCTTGCGGCTGCCGGCTGGAGCCGTCAGGACCTGATGGAGCGTCCGGTCGTCGGGATCCTCAATACCTGGTCCGACATCAATCCATGCAACATGAACCTCCGCGTCCTTGCAGAAGATGTGCGGACCGGGATCATAGAGGCAGGCGGAATCCCATTCGAGACGCCGCTGATGTCGCTCAGCGAAAACATCATCAAGCCCACCTCGTTTCCGTTTCGCAACCTTCTGGCCATGGAAGTGGAAGAATGCGTTCGCGCCTATCCCTTTGATGCGGTAGTCCTGCTGGGCGGATGCGATAAGACACAGCCGGCGCTCATCATGGGAGCGGTAAGTGCAGGCGTGCCGTTTATCTTTCTCGCGAGTGGCCCCGCGACGCCGCGCTCGGCGACGGGCGGGAATCTCGCCAATGCCACCGGCGTTTGGCGAATGGTCGACAAGTTGCGCGCTGGGGAGTTTGCGGAAGGGGAGTTCGCCGATTTTGAGCGCAATGTCATGGGAACGGTCGGACATTGTGCCGAAATGGGCACTGCATCGTCGATGGCGGTCATTTCCGAGGCACTGGGGATCTCCCTGCCGGGCAGCAGTCTTGTGCCTGCAGTCGACCGGCGCCGCAACCACTTTGCGCGGGAGGTGGGGCGCCGCAGCGTAATCCTCGCAAATGCTGCCGAAGCCGGGCGCACACTACTTGACGGGCGCGCATTCGACAATGCGATCACATTGCTCTGCGCCGTGGGCGGATCGACGAACGCGATCATCCACCTTCTGGCGCTTGCCGGGCGCGCCGGTGTGGACCTCTCGCTCGAACGTTTCGATGAGATTGGCCGCCGGGTGCCGCTGATTGCCAATGTTCAGCCGGCCGGCGAGCATCTGACCGAGCGATTAATGGCTGCGGGCGGGGTGCCGGCATTACTTAAGAGGCTCGCTCCCCTGCTCCATTTGGACGCCCGCAGCGTTAGCGGTCAAACGATCGGCGATGTCGTTTCGGCGGCCGAAATACTCGACGAAGACGTTATCCGTTCACTCGACAAGCCCGTTCGGATCGGAGAAACTCTAGCGGTTGTGCGGGGCAATCTTGCTCCCGATGGCGCCGTTATGAAGGTCTGCGCCGCGGAAGCCCGGCTGCTCAATCACCGTGGCCGGGCCGTCGTTTTCCAAGACGTTCAGACGATCGCCGATCGGATCGACGATCACGCGCTCGGCATTGACGAGAACAGCATACTAATCCTGCGTAACGCCGGCCCCGTGGGTGCGGCCATGCCGGAATGGGGCATGCTGCCGCTGCCCCGCCATCTCCTGGCGCAAGGCGTACGGGACATGTTGCGCATATCCGATGCTCGGATGAGCGGCACGGCTTATGGGGCCGCCATATTGCACGTCTCTCCCGAAGCGGCAGTCGGTGGGCCGCTGGCGCTGGTTCGCGACGGGGACATGATCGAATTCAATCTTGCAGAACGGAGGCTCGATCTGCTGGTGGACAGCGACGAGCTCGAGCGTCGACGTGCCCAATGGCAGGCACCACAGCCTCGCCATAACCGCGGCTATCGCTCGCTATATAGTCGCCACATCGAGCAAGCCCATCGTGGCTGCGACTTCGACTTCCTGCGCGGTGCCGAAAAGGATTCACTCCCCGACGGGCTGTTCGACGGCTGGGTGGGGGGATGGTAAATGGCGATCCTCTATCGCTCCGACGCGCCTCGCGCCGCAGCTTGGTCCCAGTTTTTCGCCAAGCATGCTCCCGACCTCGACTTTCGCGTCTGGCCGGATGCTGGAAACCTTGATGAGATCGAGTATCTGATTGCCTGGCAGGCGCCGCGTGAGTTCCTGACATCCTTGCCGCGGCTGAAGGTCTTGTTCTCGTCGGGCGCCGGCGTCGATCATGTCGATCTTTCCGCGGTGCCTGATCACGTCCCCCTCGTCCGCATGGTCGAACCGGGCATCATCGACGGCATGGTCGAATATGTGAGTCTCGCGGTTCTCGCGGTTCACCGTGATTTTTTCGACTATGTCGAGGCCCAAGCATCGCGAGAATGGAACCCGCTCGAGGTTCCACCGGCTTCTTCCCGTACCATTGGGGTGATGGGAATGGGGGTTCTGGGCCGCGCGGTACTCGAAAGGCTGCGCAGCTAGGGTTTTCGCCTCCGGGGCTGGAACCGGTCCCCGCGCGCGATTATCGGTGTTGATAGCTATGCGGGGGCCGAACAATTCAACGAGTTCCTGAGTAGATGCGACGTTCTTGTGTGCCTGCTGCCACTCAAGCCAAGCACCGTGGGTATATTGAACAGCAAGACATTTTCTGCCCTGCCTCATGGTGCATCTATCATTAACGTCGGACGGGGGCCTCATCTGGTCGAAGCCGACCTTCTGGCTGCCTTGGACAGCGGTCATTTAAGCAGGGCCATCCTTGATGTCACTGAAACCGAGCCGCTCCCGCCCGAACATCCGCTGTGGGCGCACCCGCGGGTGTCTGTAACACCGCATGTGGCGAGCATGACCCAACCGGAGACGGCCGCACCGATCCTGCTCGACAACATTCGTCGAGATCAACGAAACGAACCGCTCATCGGCGTGATAGACCGATCCCGCGGCCATTGATCCAAGGTGGTGGGGCCACCGCTGGATCCTGTCATAGGCGGGGCGCCCGCTACCAATAAGCGACAGACCTGACGGAGCGGGCACGGGGCGGCCCCTCTCGCCTCTCTGCCTGTCTACTGAGTTCGCCTGTGGGCGCCGGCCTGACTTCAGACCCGGCAGTCAGATCGCCGCGATGTTCAGCTTCGATCCATCGACCAGTCGGGACAGCCGGAACGGTACGGGATCCACGCTAGGCGTGTCGTTCGCGACAAGCTCTGCAGCCAGATAGCCGAGACCCGGACCCAATCCAAATCCATGCCCGGAGCAGCCCGCCGCGAGGACAAGGCCATCCATCCCGTCCACCTTCGATACGACAGGCACTGCGTCCGGCGTGCAATCGACGAAGCCACCCCAGGCGCTATCAATCTCGATTTGGCCGAGTTGGGGGAGGGTCTTCCGTACACTCTCCACCACCTGGCTCACCAGCCATTTCAAAGGCGGAGGATCCAGCACGCGATTCTGTTCGAAAATCCGATCGTCGCCTGTCAGCAGGGCTTGCATTGAATCCGGCCCCGAAACGAACGATCGGCCGATGCCAAGCCTGACATTCTTCAGGCGACGGAAGAATTGCGGCATGAATTCACGGCTGTAACGGATAGCCTGCGGCGTGATTTCGAGGTTCGCCTTGCCACTGATCGCAAGCGTATAGCTGCCGTCCAGTCGGCGCGTGATCGTGCAGTAGGGTGTGGAGACCGCCTCGCATATGTTGATCGTCGGGGTGGAACGTAGCGCGGTCTGTCGGATGCTCGCCTGAGGGAAGCTGATCCCGAGCGGCCTAAGGAATCGAGAGGACCAGGCGCCAGCGGCACACAGCACGGCGCTGGCCTTGATGTAGCCCTTCTCCGTGTGCACGCCCGCAATCTTTCCGTTGGCAAGCTCGATTGCCCGCGCCGCGCATTCCTGGTGGATCGTCGCGCCCAAAGCCCTGGCCCCCTCGGCAATAGCCGGCGCGGCAAGGGCAGGCTCGGCCTTGCCGTCTTGTTCCGAATAGGTCCCGCCGACCCACTTGCCGCGCGCTTCGGGGACGCGCTCGGCCACTTCCGCCCGGCTCAGCACCTGGGTATGGACATCGTATTCCCGGGCGATCTCGCGCCACTTTTCCCAACCGGCGAGCACGGCCTCGTCATGAGTCGCATAGACAAGGCCGCACCGTCGGAAGCCTAGGTCTCGATTGATTTCGCGCGTGAGTTCGTCCCACAGTCGCACGGAGAGCACGGAGAGCGGCAATTCGCGCCGGTCGCGGTTCTGCTGGCGGCACCAACCCCAATTTCTGCTCGACTGTTCGCAAGCGACGTGGCCCTTCTCGAGGAGCGCCACAGAGAGGCCGCGCTTCGCTAGATAATAGGTCGCTGTAGAGCCGAGGATGCCGCCGCCAACGATGACGACGTCAGCCTCAGACGGAAGACGCTCGTCACTATGAATGCGCTCGACCTGGGGTGACATGTTTCAACGGACCTCAATGCAAAGAGGTGGAAGCGGGTTTCCATCATTCTTCATTGCATCTTGCACTTGATAGAATGCACCGAAATCACACCGGATTTCGGAAGATTTTCGGGATTTGGCCGCTTGATTGATCGGACACGCTCTGCCTGGCATGCCGCACCGGCTAGTAAGGGTTGGAGGGCGAGCAGACCGTCCATTTTCGACCAAGCAGCGACGGTTCGAAAAAAGATGCCCGCTGTGAGCACTTTCGAGGCGGGGCTGGCGATGGTGTCGCCCACGGATGAGCAACTTTGCGGCCGCCGCCGACGCAACTGACAGCTACTGAAAATGGCCCCGCCTCAGTAGGGGGACAGAGGCGGGGCCAAGACTTCTTCCAAAGGGGGAGAAGAGCAATGATATTGCGCCTTTCTGACCGAGTCGTCCATCGCGCAGATGGAATGGCTTTGGACGCGGCGCTATGCGTCCACCGGCATAATCCTAAATTGCCACCCTGGCCCTTACCTCGCCAGCATATACGCATGCCAGCGACGAAATGGCTCCTTATCGCGCGAGTGCCGTAATATCTATCCGGAACGACCTTCATGAACAAAGTCATGCCAGTGGCGGCATGGCAGATGGATTGCCCGCCAAAATGCAAATCGGTTGGCCCTGATGACAATTGTCCCGCCTCTTCGTGGAGGGAGGCACGAAGAGGCGGGAACGCGACCCTGTGGCTTCTTGGCTCGGGATAAATGAAGGATAGCGCTTATCTTTGACCATGTCTCATAAGGAATCAAAGACTTGCTGAGAGATGGGTTCATATTGGTCACTCAAACTGGCAGCTATTACGGGGTTTGATGCTCCTCCCGCCCCTCGGCCACCAGAACGAGATAGTCGCGTATTCGAGAGCGGAACTCCTCCGCCAGATGAATATGCATCCGGCGGCCATCCACGGTATCCGGCGCCCGGATCACGGCCCCCTTCTCGCACAGCTGATTGAGATAGCGCAGCGCCGTCGTATGCGGCGCTCCCGAAGCGATGCAGGCGCTGCTCACTGAAATGGCCTTCCCCTCTGTTTCGGCGGCGAAAAGGTCCAGCAGCATATGCCAGGCCGGATCGACGGTGATGCCGAACGGTAACACCGCCTGCCGAGCATCGCTTTCCCGCAACAAACGCCGCGCCAGGGAGCCAAGACGCTTCTCCGCCACGTCATCCATCGAAGAAGAGGTTTCCTGCCCCCCGGCATCGACAAGGATTTCGGAGGGTCCCGTCAGCGATCGGATGGTTTCGCTGAGACGGGCAAGATCGTTTTCGATCGCCTTCAGATCCGTGGGGCGGAGCAGTGCTGCGCGTTGGCCGAACATGGCGGTCATCCTTGAATCCCCCCATTTTCGCGCCTTCTCGAGGCACGTTGATCCATCAGCACGCCGACGGCCATGACGATCAGGATGGGAATGCCCCAGGCGGTGGTCATGCTGTAGTAGACCTTGGAAACCAGCTTGGGCGCTGCCCAGGCAACCAGGTGCGAACAGACGCCATTGAACTGGAAGGCCGCTGCCCAGATCGGCCACCATCGTGACGAGGTCAGCGCGAGATAGATGAACCCGATCAGCAGCAGCAGGTCGCCGCTGAACACCAGAGGGTTGGGCTTGCCGAATGGATGGTGGCCACCCATTCCGATATAGGTGAGCACGCTCGCCAGCATGACGAGCAAGGCACCTGCTTTTCCTGCCCAGCCACCTTGGAGCCAGACATAAAGCGCTATGCAGATCAGAGCTGCATTGAAGGCGGCGGACAGATCCATTCGACTTCCCCGAGATAGGCGGCCTCTCAGGCGGCGGCACTGCCGGGCATATCGCCGAACAGCGACGGCACGCCCGCCTTGCCGCTCTGCATTTTCTCCCGGGGGCAGCCAAAAAGATTCTCGTCGGCGACCTCGGAGCGCTTGCGGATGCGGTGCGCCTTGCTATGCGCCTCGACCAGGCTCTGGCGGCTTTGCAATATGGCGTTTGTACAGCGTGTAAGGTCGGAAAAAATCTTCTGCCCGCTTAGAGGATCAAGTCCCATGGACCGCCCCACTTCGATCATGTTCGCGCTGGCCCGGAGCGTGTGGGCGAGTAAATCGTCGAGCTTGGCGTAAGCCATGTTCAGGTCGGTGACCACCGTCTGGGCGGCATTTTTGCTAAGCGGCATGGGGCTGTCAGCTTTGGACATGGGATCTCCTTGGACGACGAGCGTCGTCTTGAAAGTCGGATTGTCTGAACGCGCGACCGCTATGAAAAGAAAGACATGATCCACAGGCCGGCCGCGACAAGCGCGGCAACCGTTCCGCCGATCATGAGCGCCAGGCTCAGGATCCACTTCATGCGTTGCAACGCATCTAGATCATTGTCTCGGCCTCCCAGCGGAGGGATGCGCAGCGCTTGATGTTCGACCGGCATCTCCTGCCCCCCAACAATCGACATTTGCGGGGCGAGGGCAACCTCTTCCGGTTGATATATCAATGGCTGATATGTCTGCCGTCCCTCCACCTCAGAGAGGATGCGGGCGGCTTCGAAACGATCGGCAACCCCCAGCGCGCGCAATGCCTGGCGCACCCGCTGGTTCACCGCATGATCTGATTTGCCGATCTGCCTGGCGATCTGCTTGGTGTTGAGATTCTGGGCGACCAAGCGAAGGCATTCTTTCTGCTTGTCAGTGAGGCGCGAGATGTCCGGGTCGCTCATGTGCTTATATCCGGCGTAGGGACGATGGCGCGCAAATCGACCGGGGCGCCAAATTTCATTCGCATATTCATTCCGCCATGGTGCAAGGCTGCCCCTCCCTCAGCGCAGCGTGGGGCAAGCGATTCGACGCCAAATTAGATAGTATTGTGATTCATGAACAGGCCGGCTTGGTCTGCTCGACCGCACGAAAGACTGGCGTGCGTCATGGCTGGGGCGTTGCCTCTCGACATCTTCGAGCCCCCCTATCCCATTGCCGAACATGCGGGAGATGATGCAACACCATCAGGCACCCGGCCTCACCTGGTTGCGGCAACGGCTCAAGAAATCCGCATCGATGCAATGGGAAGGGCCGCCAAGTCTTCCATAGACGGCAAGACGATGGTGATCGCTCTAATCTATCGGGAAATGTCGATGCATATTGTCAGATGAAAACCCATCGGATAAATCCGATGCATGGATCCGAACCTCGCTCTCAAAGCTCTTGCGGCGCTCGCACACTCCACGCGGTTCGATGCCTTTCGCCTGCTCGTCCGGCATGAGCCCGACGGTCTGTCCACGGGGGCGCTCGTCGAAGCCAGCGGCCTGAGCCAAAGCACCCTTTCCACCCATCTCGCTGTTCTGGCGAAGGCTGGCCTCGTCAGCGCCGACAAGCGCGGCCGGCATCAGATTCAGCGCGCCAATATCGACACGCTTCGCGGCCTCATGATCTTTCTCGCCAAGGATTGCTGTCAGGGCCGCGCCGAACTCTGCGAGCCGCTGCTCGCCGACCTCACCCGTTGCTGAAGGACCGGGCGCCCGTGACCACCATCGTCATCTATCACAATCCCGGCTGCGGAACTTCGCGGAACACGCTGGCGCTGATCCGCAATTCGGGGGTCGAGCCGCATGTCGTCGAATATCTGAGGACACCGCCGTCGCGCGCACTGCTCATCGAAATGATCGAGCGGGCCGGCATGACGCCGCGTGCACTCCTGCGCGAGAAAGGCACGCCTTATGCCGACCTCGGCCTGGGTGACGATACATTATCCGATGAAACCTTGATCGACGCGATGATGGTGCACCCCATTCTCATCAATCGTCCGCTGGTGGTGACGCCGCTCGGCGTAAGGCTCTGCCGGCCGTCCGAGGCAGTGCTCGACATCCTGCCGGATGCGCAGCGCGGAGCCTTCGCAAAGGAGGACGGCGAGCAGGTCGTCGATGGGGCGGGGAACCGCATCACGGCCGCGTGACCCGACGTGCCGTCTTCGCCGAGGCGGCGGGCAGCTTCATGCTGTCCTTTAATTGCGGGTATCTGCCAAGCCTGCATGTTGATCCGAACCGGGGTCATGGTCCTTTTCGAGGTCATGGCCTCATGATGATGTCCGGGTCGGGTGCCTCAACGTGCGCAACGCGGTCCCGTAAGTCCGCAGCCGTTTGAACGAGGTCACCGCAACCACCGTCCCGGTGGATCAACGCAGATCTGATATCAGACCCGCGATCTCGGAGTGGATATGACAATCAGGCAGGCTGCTTTCCCCATACGAACTCGGTTCCGTCCACCCAGATGCAATGGAGGATGATGGCGAGCTTTCGGGCGACGGCAACCTGCGCCTTCTTCATGCCGCTGCGTTTGGCAAGCCGCAGCCCCCACGCCTTGAGCGAGCACCACCGCTTGGTTCGATGGAGCAGAACGCTGGCCGCCTCGAACAGATAGGCGCGCAACAACCTGTCGCCCCATCGCGATATTTTTCCCGTTACGTCCATTTCACCCGATTGCTTTCGGCGGGGCGTGAGCCCGAGATAAGCGCCGATCTTTGCCGCATTCTGGAAGCGGGTCGGGTCGTCGATCGTGTGACGATATGTCAGGGCCGTAACGACGCCAATGCCTGGCACGGTCATCAGTCGCCGCGTTGTTTCATCCGTTCGAGCAAGTTGCCGAATGGTCCGATCGATCTTTTCCAGCTCGCCGCAGGTCTGCTTATGCACGGATAGTAGCGGACGAAGGATGGGGCCAAGAGCATGGCCATCGGTGATGAGATCATCGACCCGTCGTTGGAACTGTCCGCCGGCAGCGCGCGGAAAGAGCAGGCCGCATTCCTTCAGCATGGAACGCATCTGGTTTTCGAGATCGCGTCGGATGCGTACCAATCGGGACCGACAGACGAGGATGGATCGAGCAGCCTGACTTTCCTCGCTTTTGACGGCAACCTCCCGGTACCATCCGACCCGGACGAGTTCCGCCAGGCCACGGGCATCATTTTCGTCGCTCTTGTTCATGCGAACGGCCAGGGCTGCGTGGGCGTGACGCGCATCGATGCACACGATCGGCAAACCGGTGCGCTTCAGTTCATGCCAGAGCCAGCTCGACATGGCGCCCGTCTCGAGACCCACGCGTTCGGCATTGGGTGCCTTCTTGGCGATGACGGCCGCCAGCTCGCCCGGATCGGATTTCACCCGACCCTGGTGTATGGGTCGCCCAGCCTCGTCAAGGATGCAAATCGACGTTTCCTTTTGCGACACGTCCAGCCCGACATATTGCTTCATGGCGATGCTCCTTCGTTATGATGACCTATCTCATTTTGAAGCCGCCACAGTCCGATGGAAACAACGGCAGCAATTACGTAACCGTGTGCAAACGGGACCCCGTATTGGCGTCGAAGAGCCCCCCTCATTAGGATTGAGCGGAGGGTTGTGGGTGGCGTCCTGCGCTGGGTGCGGCGGAGGTCGGGCGTAGCCCAGCTGGAGGCGCACCAGCGCAAGTCGGTTCTGAAGCTGGTGAGAGTGGCGGTTAACTGCGGTTTTTGAAGCGCCAGCTGTCGTTGCCGGTCTCGACGATATCGCGGCGATGGGGGACCCGGTCGAGCAAGGCGGTGGTCATCTTGGGATCCCCGGACACGGTAGGCCATTCGCCGAAGGCGAGGTTGGTCATGATGACAACGCTGGTGCGTTCGTAAAGCTTGCTGATCAGGTGGAACGGCAACTGGCCACCAGAGCGCGCGAACGGCAGATATCCAAGCTCATCGAGCACCACCAGGTCGAGCCGCGAGAGCTGTCCCGCCAGGGTCCCGCCCTTGCCGATCCGGGTCTCCTCTTCGGGGCGTGTCACCGCCCAGCGCTCCGCCGCCCTGGGTCACCAGCATGACCTGATCGGTCGCACCGCCGTAGGAAAAGGTGCCGTCGAGAAGAAAGGCATCGTCCCCCTTCCCCATCCGCGTTTCGATAAGGTCAAAGCCGCCCGACAAGGTCAACGCGCTCTTTCCTTCATCTTGCGCCATCACTGGCGAGCAAATGGCCGCGAAACACAGTGCCGACAAGGCCACACCGACGAAGCGCCGTTTCTGTCCCGATCCCCCGTTGCGGCATGGAAGAACAATAATGGCCAGCGTACGCTGTTATCGCGCGAAGCGGCGCGTCCATTGCCCCCTAGGATGGCAAATTATTGCTGGCGCGCGGCAGCTTATGCCGCGATGCGAGGCGCAGAGCCAGAAGCAGGACCCATCACCAGACTACTGGCAGACGCGCGGTGGCCCGCCAGTAATTCTGGTTTGTCTCGCGCGTGGCTCTGGCGGGGGGGGTGGAATGATATCGGACAGAAATCATGCTCTCTACGCAAACACTTTGGCATTTACTTGCACGAAGTTGATTATAAATCATTTGCTGCGCAAATGGGAGTTGCGCTGTATTGGCGATGAGCCACGGATGGGGGACACATAAGCCTATGACAGGGCATTCAACGGGCGGGGTCGGCGCAATTGCTAGGGATCGCTCTTCCCCTTGGAAGAGCGGTACAGAAGGCCTTCTGACACTGCTTACCTTGCAGAACCGCTCAAGGCGGATCGGCCCAGGGTTTATGCTTTCGATTATTATAACGATTTTAGGATTCCAAAATCTTCTACTTTGGCGATTTTTGGGGATTTTCCCAAACTGGCTCTATGTAATCGGCATTCTGCTTGCCGGATTTATGTCCTGGTCCATGACAAGTATGCAGCAGCTATCGCACAGTCATGCGGACATGGAGGCTAGCCAATCCCCCGCCTGGCGGAGGATGTTTCTCCTGGCTTTGGTCGCGCTCGCTATCTTCGTTCTTGGTGGCGAAGGCCGCTTTTTCTACGCCAGCCCCGACTGGCAGGTACGTGATTCTGTCTTACGCGACCTCGCCGTCTATCCCTGGCCGTTCGCCTATCGGTTCGATAACCATATCGAACTCCTGCGTGCACCGCTCGGCATGTACCTTCTCCCGGCAGTCGCAGCCAAGGCGTTCGGTCTCGCAACAGCCGATCTGGCTCTGCTCATCCAGAACAGCCTTTTTCTCACGCTGATCTTTGGCCTTGGATCGATGCTGTTCACGACGTCGCGTGCACGCGCTCGGGCTCTAGTAATCGTTATCTTCTTCAGCGGCATGGATGTTATCGGCCAGTGGCTCCAATGGCATGCGAATGGGCATCCTTTCCCAGACCATATCGAGCAGTGGGGGATAACCCAATATTCTTCGCACATCACGCAGGCATTCTGGGTTCCGATGCACGCGCTGTCCGGCTGGTTGGGTGCAGTGCTGTTTCTTCTGTGGCGGGAGAAGCGGATTTCGCTCGGACAGATGTATGCGCCTGTGCCGCTGCTGATGCTGATGTCTCCACTTGCCGTTATGGGCATCCTTCCCTTTGCCGCGTATGCCGGGATCGTGACCCTGTGGAAACGTGAACTCCGGGTCAATGATGTCCTGCTCCCAGCAATCACCACACTTCTCACCCTACCCGCCATACTCTATCTCGGAGCAGGCAGCGGCGAGGTCGGTCTGCGAATCATATCTCTCCCGCCCCTTCCCTACATGCTGTTTGAATTGCTCGAGGTCATACCCTTTGTTGCAGGAGCCGCGTTGATCGGTAGTCCGAGTACCGGCGAGCGAGCGACCTTGCTGCTGGTAGCGGCTTGCCTCCTGCTCATGCCCTTCGTGCAACTGGGCGAAGGGACGGATTTTACGATGCGGACCTCCATCCCGGCGCTTGCTATCCTGGCGGTCCAGATATCCCGGGCCTTTGATCGCGCGGCCACTGACCGCACATTCCGTCGACCCGCGATCATCATGGCGGGCATGCTGTTGCTGGGGTCAGTGACGGGGATGGTCGAAATCGCACGGGCTGCGATGAACAAGCCTTCGCCGCAGGTCCATTGCAACATGGCGACATCCATATATCAGGTCGCTTACCTGCGGCAGAGTTCCAGCAGAGCAACATATTTCGCCGCGCTCGATGACGTGCCTGGCGTGATCAGGCCGCAGCCTTCAACCATTTTGAGCCATGAGACTGCGCGATGCTGGGACCGCCCTTGGCAAGCAAGACGATTCTAAGCGATCACTCCGACCTTCGAACACCCTGGGACGCGAGATGATGAATTTTGGTGGTGATGATCTGTATGTGTGGCTAAGAAATAGCGGGGCCGACGCTAACATGACGTCGCTGGGGGTAGGTTGATGCAAGCAGTCATTCTTGCCGGAGGGTTGGGCACTCGGCTGGGCGAGGAAACGTCCATCCGTCCCAAACCAATGGTCGAAATCGGCGGGATGCCGATCATCTGGCACATCATGAAAATCTATTCGGCCGCAGGCGTGACCGACTTTATCGTCTGCCTCGGGTACAAGGGCTATATGATAAAGGAGTATTTCGCGAATTATTTCCTTCATACCGCCGACGTAACCATCGACCTGAAGAAGAACAGTGTCGAGGTCCATCAGAACTGGAGCGAGCCCTGGCGGATCACATTGGTCGACACCGGGGCTGACACACAGACCGGTGGGCGGTTAAAGGGTATAGCCAACCATCTTACTGAGGGGGAGCCTTTCTGCTTCACCTATGGGGATGGTGTCGCCGATATCGATATCTCCAGTCTCGTCGCATTCCATCGCAGTCATGGGAAGAGAGCGACGATCACTGCGGTCGCGCCCCCGGGCCGCTTTGGAGCCATTGAGTTTGACGGCGAACTGGTGCGCAGTTTCCGCGAAAAACCGGCTGGAGACGGCGGCCTGATCAACGGCGGCTTTTTCGTTGCGGACAGGTCGGTGATCGACCTGATCGACGGCCCCGAAACCATTTGGGAGCAAAAGCCGCTCGAGCATCTTGCGGCGACCGGGGAACTGGTCGCTTATCGTCATGATGGCTTCTGGCATCCGATGGATACGCTTCGCGACAAACTCTATCTGGAATCGCTCTGGGAACAGGGTGCGCCTTGGAAAAGATGGTGACCGCCTCCTTTTGGAACGGTCGGCGCATACTCGTCACCGGCCATACGGGCTTCAAGGGCGGATGGCTTTCGCTTTGGCTGCATCGGTTGGGAGCCCATGTCACGGGTTTGTCGCTGCCACCACCTACCCGACCCAGCTTCTTCGAACAAACGCATCTTCGCGATCTCGTGAACCATGTCGAAGGCGACATTCGCGACATGCATACGGTCTCGAAAGTGGTCGAAGCTGCACGTCCGGAGATCGTGTTTCACCTCGCTGCTCAGCCTCTGGTCCGCTATTCATACGCCAATCCGGTAGAAACCTACGCGACCAACGTTATGGGCACGGTGCATGTACTGGAAGCCTGCCGCACCAGCGATAGCGTCCGGGCCGTAATTTGTGTCACGACAGACAAATGCTATGAGAATCGCGAATGGGTTTGGCCGTATCGCGAAAATGATCCGATGGGCGGCTACGATCCGTACAGCAGCAGCAAGGGAGCTGCGGAACTCGCTATCGCAGCGTATCGGCGCTCTTACCCTGACGGGCCAAAGATTGCCTCTGCACGCGCCGGCAACGTGATCGGCGGCGGCGACTGGGCGGAGGATCGCCTTATCCCGGACATCATCCGCGCACTAGGCGCGGGGGAACGACCGATGATCCGTAATCCTGCCTCGATCCGGCCCTGGCAACATGTCCTGGAGGCATTGTCCGGCTATCTCGCGATCGGAACTCGGCTGATCGAGGGCCGCGACGATATGGCGACAGCCTGGAATTTCGGTCCTTCCGACGATGATGCCCGCCCTGTGAGTTGGATCGTCGAGCGGATGCTTGCCGTTTGGGGTTCGTCAAATGGATGGGACCAACCCTCCACTCCTCAACCGCATGAAGCGGCCATGCTGAAATTGGATTCGAGCAAAGCGCGCAACGAACTAGGCTGGAAGCCGAAACTTAGCCTAAACGAAGCATTAACCAAAATAGTGGATTGGCATAAGGACGTGGCGCGCGGGGGAGATGCCCGCGAAATCAGCCTGCTTCAGATTGAAGAATATATGGCGCGCGGAACTGTGCGGACGAGCGAGGACCAATGGGCGTGAACGATATACCTGGAGCTTCGCAACTGCAGGCCTTGGCCGAACAGTCGGATGAGGCGCAACTGCGCCATCTTATCCTTGATCTCGTTGGGGAATATGCCCGCCGCCACCATGCCCCGCAGACCTTCGTCCCCGGCGAAAGCCCTGTGCCGGTTTCCGGCAAGGTTTATGGTGCGGAAGACATGCAGGCTCTCGTCGACTCATCGCTGGATTTCTGGCTGACGACCGGCCGCTTCAACGCCGCGTTCGAGGAAAAGCTTGCGGCACGCATCGGTGTCCAGCATGCGCTGACGACCAATTCCGGTTCCTCGGCCAATCTGTTGGCATTGTCATCGCTGTGCTCTCACTATCTCAGGGGAGATGCGCTCAAACCCGGCGACGAGGTGATTACAGTCGCAACCGGTTTTCCGACCACCGTAAACCCGGCACTGCAATATGGGCTGGTTCCGGTATTCGTCGACGTCGATATCCCGACCTATAATATCAAGCCCGACGCGATCGAGGCTGCGGTGTCCGACCGGACCCGCGCCATCATGATCGCCCACACGCTCGGCAATCCCTTCGATCTGGGAGAGGTGATGCGGGTCGCGGAGAAATATGATCTCTGGGTCGTCGAGGATTGCTGCGATGCGCTCGGCGCCACCTATGGCGGGCAGAATGTCGGCACTTTCGGCGACATCGGAACGTTGAGTTTCTATCCCGCCCATCACATCACCATGGGCGAAGGGGGAGCGGTCTTCACGGACAAGCCACGGCTCAAGCGCGTTATCGAATCGATGCGCGATTGGGGACGGGATTGCTGGTGCGCCCCGGGTATGGACAATACATGCGGCAAGCGCTTCTGCCGCAAGCTCGGTGATCTGCCGATGGGCTATGATCATAAATATACCTACAGCCATTGCGGTTATAATCTGAAGATTACCGACATGCAGGCGGCCGTCGGCCTGGCCCAGCTTGACCGCCTTGAGGGTTTCATAACGGCCCGGCGGCGCAATTTCGATTTGCTGACACAGCTTCTGAAGCCTTTCGAAGACGCATTCATCCTGCCGGAAGCCACGCCGGATAGCGAGCCTTCCTGGTTCGGATACCCGATCACCATCCGTCAGAGCGCGCCTTTTACGCGCGATGAGCTGGTGCGACACCTTGATGCGCACCGCGTTGGTACGCGGCTCCTGTTCGGTGGCAATCTCATCCGCCAGCCCTATATGCGCGGGCGCAATTATCGCGTCGTCGGCTCTCTCGACAATGCGAATTTCGTGACCGAAAGCACCTTTTGGATCGGCCTTTATCCCGGACTGGGTGAACTCCACCTGGAATATGTGGCGGAAACCATAGAGGCTTTTTTAAGGAATTATGTTAATAACTAAGCCTTGCGACTGTGACAGCGGCCGCTTGGGGCGGGGGAATTTTCGTGACTGAGTCCATTTTCAGCGACCTGTTCGTACTTGAACTGGCCAATAATCACTGGGGCAAGCTTGAGCGTGGCCTGAAGATCATCCGCGATTTCTCGCGCGTGGTGAAATTCAACAATGTCCACGCCGCGATCAAGCTGCAGTTCCGCGACGTCGACAATTTTGTCCATCCTGATTTCCGTGACCGGGCCGATATCCGCTATATCAAGAAGACGCTCGATACACAGATGCCATGGGAAAATCTGCGACTGATGGTGGAGACCGTGCGCGACTGTGGCATGGTCACGATGGTCACGCCGTTCGATGAAGTTTCCGTCGATAAGTGCGTCGAGTTCGGCGTGGAAATCCTCAAGATTGCCAGCTCGGACGTTCGCGACAAGACCCTGTTGCAGAAGATGGCGTCGACCGGACTGCCCGTCATCGCCTCGACCGGCGGTGCCAGCCTCGAACATATCGACGAACTCGTCGCCTTTTTCACCTCGCGCAACATTCCGTTCGCGCTCAATCATTGCGTGTCGCTTTATCCCTCCGAAGACGGCGACCTCGAACTCGATCAGATCGACTTCCTGAAGGCACGCTATCCCGGCATCGTGATCGGATATTCGACCCATGAATATCGCGACTGGTGGGATTCCACTCTGATCGCCTATGGCAAGGGTGCCCGCACCTTCGAGCGTCATATCGACATCGACTATGAAGGCGTGCCCGTCAGCCCCTATTGCACCAAGCCCGAACAGGCCAATATCTGGTTCCGCGCCATGAAGAAGGCGCAGGAAATGTGCGGCGGCGGTTCCGCTGAACGGCGGGCCGTACCGGAGGGCGAGCGCCGTTACCTCGATGCACTGGTGCGGGGCGTTTACGCGAAGCGCGATCTTTCCGCCGGGGAAATACTGACGGCTGATGACGTGTTTTTCGCCGTTCCTCTGCTCAAGGGGCAGCTCTCCACCCGAGAATTTGTCGGGGGCGAGCGCCTCACTGCTCCCATCGTGGCCAACGCCCCGCTTGACGTGCAGAGCGTGGATGCGCCGGCGCTTCGTGATCCGGCGCTACTATCCCTGATTCTGGATCGCGGGCTCGACACCTCGACCGCGCGCACCGCGATCGCTTCCTGAGATGAACGATATGGGGCGATCAAGCGAGTTCGAAGTGCGACAAGAGCCGAGCAACGCGGCCAATGTCCGAATGCGGCTGGCGGATTATGTGGCTCGTCGCATCGCCGAGCATGGCGTGCGCCATGTCTTCATGCTGACCGGGGGCGGCGCCATGCATCTCAACGACGCGCTCGGTCGCGCTGAAGGGTTGCATTATGTCTGTTGCCATCATGAGCAGGCGGCGGCCATGGCCGCTGAAAGCTATGCTCGCCTTTCTGGGCGGATGGCGGCGGTCAATGTGACCACTGGGCCCGGCGGCATCAATGCGCTGAACGGCGTCCATGGCGCCTATACCGATTCCATTCCTATGATCGTGCTGTCAGGACAGGTGAAACGGGAAACGCTGCGGCATAATGCCACGGTCCTCGTGCGCCAGCTGGGCGATCAGGAGGCTGATATCACCGACATGGTGAAGTCCATCACCAAATTCGCGGTCACGGTATCAAGCCCCCTCGACATCCGCTACCTGCTGGAAAAGGCGCTTTGGCTTGCCCAGAGCGGTCGCCCCGGCCCGGTATGGCTCGACATTCCCATTGATATTCAATCGGCGCTGATTGATCCGGCGCAGTTGCGCGGTTTTGATCCCGGGGCGGAAGGCTATGGGCACAAATTTGCCGTTCCTGGTGAATATGGCTGGCTAACGGACGCCGATCTGGATCGTGCCGCACAGCAGGTCGTTTCCGCCATTCGCGAGGCACGTCGCCCGGTCTTGATGCCGGGCACCGGCATTCGCATCGCTGGCGTGTATGAACCCTTCCTTGAACTGGCCGACAAACTGGGTATCGCCGTCGCTCCAGCCTGGAATGCCCAGGATCTCGTTCCTGACGATCACCCGCTCTATGTCGGACGCCCCGGAACCGTCGGTGACCGATCCGGCAACTTCGCTGTCCAATGCAGCGATCTGCTGCTGGTTCTGGGCTGTCGCCTCAATATCCGCCAGATCAGCTACAACTATGCCGGCTTCGCCCCGGACGCGAAGAAGATCATGGTCGATGTCGATGCGCCCGAACTGTTCAAGCCGACCATATCGATCGACATGCCCATTCATGCCGATCTGCGGACCTTCGTCCCCGCCATGATCAAGGCGCTTGACGGATATGAGGCGCCTTCCGCCCATCGCGCCTATGTCGACTGGGCCATGGCAAGACGCCAGCGCTATCCCGCCGTTCTCCCTGAATATTGGCAGACGCAAGGGGTCGTAAATCCCTATTGCTTCACCGAACGCTTGTTCGAAGCGCTTGAGCCGGACGAAGTCATTGTAATGGCTGATGCCACCGCCGCGGTCGTCACAGTGCAGGCGGCTAAGCTCAAAAAGGGTCAGCGCCTTTATTCCAACTCAGGCGCGGCCTCGATGGGCTATGATTTGCCCGCCACAATCGGTGCCTGGCATGCGATGCCTCCCACCGCGAAGCGGGTTATCTGCCTTGCCGGCGACGGAAGCATCATGCAGAACTTGCAGGAATTGCAGACGATCATCGGTCAAGGCATCCCGGCCAAGATTTTTCTCTACAACAATTCCGGCTATCACTCGATCCGGCAAACGCAGCAGGCATATTTCGACGGTCACTCCGTCGGCTGCGGCCCTGATTCAGGGGTTACCTTCCCTGATTTCGGCAAAGTGGCGCAGGCCTTCGGCTTTGCCTACACGCGAACGTCCGAGCATGAAGACATGGTGCGTGCCATCGCTGACACTCTTGCGGCGCCCGGTGCGGCAATCTGCGAAATCTTTATCGACAAAGGTCAGAATTTCGCTCCGAAGGTTTCGTCGCGACGCCTTGAGGACGGCAGCATGGTCACTGCGCCGCTTCACGATCTCGCACCGTTTCTTCCTCGGGACGAACTGGTCGAAGCCATGCGAGTGCCCGAATAATGAGCCCTGTACAGAACATCATATTTGACCTCGACGGCACGCTCATCGACAGCGCGCCCGTTTTCGTGGAAATTCTGAACGAAATGCTGCGCGAGCGCGGCAGCGCCCGCCATGTGGGACTTACCGAAATCCGGCAATTCGCAAGCCTGGGCGGACCGGCACTTGTCGGCGGGGTACTCGCCCAGGAATGTGGTGATCTCCGGCAGGAGGTCGTCGATTTTCGCGCGCGCTACGCGCTGTACAAGACTCCGTTTGAATCCTTGTATGAAGGGGTCGCTGAGGGCGTAAAACAGCTCACGGCTCATGGATATAGGCTAGCTATCTGCTCCAACAAGCCGCAGCAGCTTTGCGAAAAGGTCATAGGCGATCTGGAGCTGACCTCGCATTTTCCCGTCATCGTCGGCAGTTCCCCTGATCGAATGGCCAAGCCGGCGCCCGATTTGATGGAACTTGTCATGTCCGGGTTGGGCACAACGCCAGCGGAATGCCTCTATGTCGGCGACAGTGAGATCGATCATGCACTGGCCAGGGCGACAGGTGTGCGATTCGCCTTCGTCACCTACGGATATGCAACCGATCAGTTCGGTGCTGACCAATGCGAGCAGTTCAGTCGGTTTTCCGATCTTGTCCAGTTCTTGAAGGAAGAACGGGAACCTTTGCGTTCCGCGCGTGGGGTCGCCTAGAAAGGCGGAGCCAAGGTGACCTTCACCGCCCACATAGCAGCAGCTTTGCGGCAAAGCGAGCATCGCATTGTCCTGACCGGTGCCAGTGGATGGCTCGGCCGCGCTACATTGGACCTGTTACAAAATGCGCTTGGCGATGCGTTTGCGGAGCGGGTGTTTTGTTTCGGATCGCGGCAGGCTGAACTGCGCCTGTCCGAAACGCAACTGATCATGCAGCGGCCGTTGGCTGATCTCGCCAACCTCCCCTACCAGCCGACATATCTGCTTCATTTCGCCTTTCTTACGAAAGATCGCGCCGAAACGATGCAGGAGGCCGATTATTGCGCCGCCAATCGCGCCATCCGGCAGTCGGTTCTTGATGCTCTCGATCCCATTGGCGTGGACGCAGCGTTCATCGCTTCCTCCGGCGCCGCGCAATTTGCAGATGACATGCTCGCTAAGCCCGCGATGCGGCTGTACGGCATGCTGAAGCGGGAGGACGAAGGTGCGTTCGCAGCCTGGGCTGAAAGTCAGGACAAAAGCTTGGTGATCGCGCGGATTTTCAATCTGTCTGGCCCGCACATCAACAAGCTGCCAAGCTACGCATTGTCATCTTTCATCCTCGACGCTCTTTCGGGAGGACCGGTGATCGTCCAGGCCCGTCATGATGTACGGCGCGGCTATGTTGCGATACGCGAATTGATGTCGCTCGCATTCGCATTGCTACTAGAGCGGCGGCATGAAGTGCTCCGGTTCGATAGCGGAGGGGACGACATTGAACTGGGTGAGCTTGCCTCTGCCATTGCTTACCGGATGAACTGCTCAATCGAACGCCCCTGCCGAAGCGGCGGTCCCGCAGATATCTATCTTGGCGACGATGGAAACTACCAGCGCCTCCTTGAACGGCACGGTATAGACCGCGTGTCGCTCGTCGAACAAATCGATGAAACGGCGGTCTTTTTGAAACGTGCGTCCACTCTGGGCATCTCACAGGATTCCTATGCTTAACACCTCCGCGACACCTGAAATCTCGGTTGTTATTCCCTGCCTCAATGAGGAGGAGAACGCCGCGGCGATCGCGGAGGCCGTGACCAAGCAATTGGAACCCCTTACCGACAGCTTCGAAATCATTTTCATCGACAATGGTTCAACAGACGGAACAGCCGCTATTGTCCGGAACCTGTGTGCACGTGACGCACGCATTCGGCTAATCATCAACACGCGCAATTTCGGGCAGATGCGTTCACCGGCTCATGCGCTGTTCCAAGCGAGGGGACGAGGAATTATCGGCATTGCCGCCGATTTTCAGGATCCTCCCGAGCTCATCCCCGAACTCGTTCAACGTTGGCGCGCGGGGACAGATATTGTGCTGGGCGTCAGCGAGACGAAAAAAACCTCTCCTCTCTACTCAAGCTTGCGCAAATTATCCTATGATCTGCAACGTAAGTTTGGCGACTATCCAATTATCCCAAACGCCACAGGCTTTGGTATTTATGATGCCAAGGTCATTCGCGCTATCGGAGAGCTAAATGAACCGGAGCCTTTCGTTCGCGGGCTGCTCATAGAAACAGGCTATGCGATCGACACAATTACATTCAAGCGGCCGGCACGCGCTGCTGGCCACTCGAAAAATGGTTTTTTTACGCTCCTCGATTTTGCTCTGTCTGGCCTTGCCTATTCCTCAAAAGGCCTGCTTCGCGCGCCACTTTATTTCAGCTTCATCGCGTTCGCGGCAACCCTTGTCAGCATGCTTGGCGCCGCATGGTCGATCGCTTGGGCTCAGAACCCCAGAATGTGGATGTTTGCTGCACTGCTGGAATTTCAGTTTGGGCTGTTGTTCCTGTTCCTAGGTATACTCGGCGTGCAGATTCGTCTGATTTCTGACCGGACTCGGGGAATGCCACTGGTGATCGAGCGGGAACGCGTTAACTTCACGCCCGAGGACTGATTCATGGGTATAGCTCCACTTTATTCAACTACGACACGGGTCTGGCGCTATTACAAAGTGGGGGTCATCAACACGTTATTTGGCTACGGCATTTATGCGCTGCTGCTATTGATAGGCCTAAACATGTATGTGGCCCAAATCATCGGACACATCACTGGGATCGCCTTCAATTATTTCACCTATAGTCGGCACGTTTTTCATGACCTAACCGCGTCGAAGTTTCGTTTCATACTATCTTACACGCTGAATTATGCCGTTGGTCTCGTTTTCCTTGCGCTTTCTGCAATAATCTTGTCCTCACCCTATCTTGCAGGACTATCGGCGATGATACTCACCTCTATTATTAATTTCGTGGTTTTGCGTAAATATGTATTCACGCCTGACCTACATGTATTGCCGTTGCCAAGGCCAGCGATAGTCAGTGAGAATATTGACCACGCCTCCTTTTGATAGCCCGCACGACACGCGCAGCGTTATCATTTACGCCCTAGTACCCGTGGGTTAGGCTATCGTCGATGATCTGCTAGCTAAGGAAATCCTTGTATTAATTGTTTGTTCACCTTGACATGACAGGCCACCCTATACCGTAATGCGGAGCAAGGAGGAAACATGTCAGCAGCAAGCCAATTGTTAACCTCTCTTATTCACGACGCTCGGTTTCGGGCCCGCTCTGGGCATTTGCTGCGGCTGGCTGTATTGCGCGGACGACCGGCATCGCT